>JAKFXW010000087.1 GCA_021731185.1 Gallionellaceae bacterium | reverse complement strand
GGTGAAAGTCTTCCACGATGCGTGTGACGCGAAAGATGATCGCCTCCAGCAGCAAGGTGGCAATTTGCTTGTTTGTTAAGTGCGCTGTTGATTGTGAAAAAGTGAGCCCTATATCTGCACGAAAATAGGGTGCACCCATACCACTGGGTTCTGCCAGACAAAAAATTTCACATTGTCCCCCCGTGGGATTGTCCCCTTGTGGGGCATTGAGTGCAACGTCTTTTTCCAGCGCACATTCGTTGACATGATAAGGTGCGAGCGCTGCAGCAATGGAGTTGAGGGTTCCTTCGCAAGCAGTGTAAGCACGCTGGTTTTCATCCTGATAGACCAGGGTGGTTAAATATCCACTTGGTTTTACAGATGCAATATTTTGGGCTGCTGTCCCGTGCAAATATCGTATGACAAATCCGCCCGTACCGAGATTGATGAGTGCTTCCGCGTTATCTTGGTCCAGCGCCCCACAAGGGGACAATGTGGCGATGAGCGCGGCAGATTGGTCAGCAACGCTTGCTTGCAGGATTAAGCCATGATTTATACCGGCAATTTTCAGTGGCAAATTGAGTGCTACAGATGGTTTTATCTGCGGCAGGATATGGGGTGGAATGTTAAACAACCGACATAGCTCAGGGGACCATTGCTGACGTTGGATGTCCATTAACAAGGTGCGCGCTGCCATAGAGGCATCGGTGATGTAATGCCGACCTTGCGTCCAGTGCCGGATGAGAAATGTATCCAGCGTGCCCAGCAATAATTCGCCTCGCTTCAGCCGTGTACGCAAATTTTCATTGTCCCCTTGTGGGGCATTCAGCATGGCGGACACCTTGGTCGCGAAATAATAAGGTGTTAAGCGCAATCCAGTGAGGGCGTGGATTAAATTATTGGATTCCTGCAATGCATCACAACTGGGCGCACCACGATTGTCCTGCCATGAAATAAGTGGTGTGACTGGCTGACTGCTTATTTTTTCCCAGATTAAAAATGAGGAGCGCTGGCTGCATATTCCCAATACGGCATTTGCAGAATTGGTTTGCATCAAGCAATCGCGTAACACGCGCTCGGCAATTTTTACATATTCCAGCGCATCGCTTTCATAGCGTCCATTTTCACCTGTGATGGGCGCGGCTGCGGCTGTAACGATGACCCGTAATTCTCCTTGCTGATTCAGTATCCCAGCTTTGATCGAGGTTGTGCCGAGGTCTAAGGCAATCGTTAAATTAATTGGTGAGGCATTCATTGAACGTTATTTAGACATGCGGATACTTCATTGCTGATAGTTTGCTCGTCCCACATCATGATAGGGGCGACACTCTGAGCGATGACCTGTATATCCTGCGCAGTTAATTTTGCCAATATGAGTAGTGGTAAGCGCCGTCGCAGCAGGTCGGGTAGGTGTAATACCATTTCGTGGCCCGCACAAAATAATAAATCGGCAACGATCAACGGCACATTCGGCACAATGCGCCGTGCCAACTGCGGGTCATTTTTCAACATCTCAAATACTTGGGTTACGCGCTGACCGTGACGACGCACCAACCACAAGCTGCTTTCCTGATCAACTCCCAAGCGCACTGCTTGTAGACTGCTCATGCGTATCCACGAATGGTCCCACAAGGGGACAATGTCGCGTGCTGCTTCATCTTGCATTGACTCGTCCCGTGCAGGGTGTCCGGCAGGCGCCCAAGGGAAACGTTTTCCAATCGTGGAACATGCTTTTATTTTACCGAGTTTGGCACAGATGTTGTTCACGATACTGGCCGCGTCTTCTCGTGCCGAGGTGATTTTTCCACCAACCGAATAATGCACGCCGTTAGCTGCCGTTTTGAGCTCCCAATCACGGCTGATGGATGAAGGTGCATCCTGTTTGTCTTGTGCTTTTTCATTACCCTTTAGCACGCGCAATCCAGCATAGCTGTTAATAATATCTGCCTGTGTCCAAGCTGTTTTCAGAAAATCATTGACCGCAGCCAGCAGATAATTAACATCGGCTTCTTCCACTTTCACTTGTTCGATGTCGCCGTGATAATCGCCATCAGTCGTGCCAACCAGCGTCATGCCATACCAGGGAATTATAAAAAACACGCGCCCATCTGACGGAGCCGTGAGCAGCAGTGCATCGTTCACCTCCATTGCCGGCAGCACTAAATGCACGCCCTTGGTCAGGCGGCTGCCGCACTCTTTCGCCTGCCATTGACCCGTTGCATAAACTATCTGGCGAGCATGAATGTCCACAGTTTGTGTGCGGAGTTGATCTTGTACGGTCGCGCCGATTGCCCTGCCGTCTGTCTCGATCAAGCTGGTTAATTTGCAATAATTCACACACACTGCGCCTGCCTGTATTGCACCATCAATTAACTCCAGTACCAATCGCGCATCATCGGTCTGTGCATCGGCGTAGATAAATCCACTGCTCAAATTGGAATGTTTTAGAAAGGGAAAGCGCGTGCAAAAATCCTCGCGTTTGAGGTGGTGATGTTTTAGATCTTGATTTAGTCGAATCGCGAGAAAATCATAAATCATTAAACCTACTTTTAATTGCAGCGACCCAATGCGGCCATTCGCATACACTGGCACACCAAAATGCAATGGCCATATGCGGTGCGGTGCGGCGGCTAGCAACATATCGCGCTCGGTCAGTGCTTTCTTGACTAATTTAAAATCGAACGATTCCAGATAACGCAGCCCACCATGAATCAATTTACTGGAGGCGGAAGAGGTAGCGCTTGCCCAATCACTTTGCTCAACAATGGCCACACGCAGGCCGCGCAACGCAGCATCATACGCAACCCACGCTCCATAAATGCCTCCGCCGCAAACGAGCAGATCAAATTTCTGGTTGGCTAACGCATGAAAATTACGTTCCATTACGTTTTTTGGCATCTCTCATATTCAGACTTTTTTCAGGCAAGTCACTAATTAAAATATCCACCTCCCATCTCAGGGCTTGGTTAATTTCCTCATCGCTATTGCAGGTATATACCGTGATACTTTTTTCTTGTTCGCGCAGCAGTTGCACAACGTCACCACCCAGATTAGCGATCGGCAAACATAACCCGTGCAGAAATGGTTGATCAGCCAACACCGTGCGCATATCTGCAATAGTTTGGTACTCTTCCAAGTTATAGATCAGCGGAAATTCAGGTCGGAGTTGATGCGCGTAGATCAAGCTGTCCAAATTAAACGAGGACATGAAAATTTCCTCATCTCGAATTTCCCCAACGCTGACGAGCGTTTGCTGAATTTTCAAATGATGGCGCGTAGTGGCTTCCCAATTACGATTTTTAATCTCCAACAACAATCGTGTGCGTTTGCGATATGCCGCTAAAAATGCTGCCAAAGTCATGATGCTTTCAGGTTGGCCGGAATTTATTTTATGTGCGGTAAAAAAATGTGCAGCCGCATTCATCTTCTGCAACTGTACATAATCGAAGTCGTCAATATGTTTGGTAGGATAGCCTAGCTTGTCCAGAAAACGATCATGCCACAACACTGTCACTTCATCCTTGCTGAGCTGAATATCCGTTTCGATACCGTCTATCGGGTGTTGCAGAGCGCGTTCAAAAGCAGAGCGAGTATTTTCTGCGGCCTCATTATTTGCACCTCGATGAGCGAAAATTAAAGTCTTCCTGGCATTCAAATTTTTTCTGATGCTCGTGGACTGTTGGGTGGGCTGCATGAAACTCCTTCCAAGTATGAGATGTAATCTATCGTACCCCGGTGATTTGGATTCTTATAATCTGGATGATCTGGACATTGTCAAATTTGTAGATACGCTAGGTGGTAAGTTTGCCCGAAGAACGCTATTTATGCATGTGTTATGCCCATAGCACTGAGTTGTTAAGCGGTTGAGGTAAAATATATTGCCGAGAATGGCTAATTTGGGGTGATCGATGGGGCTCGAACCCACGACAACCGGAATCACAAGACCCAGCCAATTTGAAATAATTATTTTTAATCAAGTCCTTGCCTCACCCGCAATGATTTTCAAACAGCTACAGGAAGCGCATAAATACTTGAGGGTGCTTCTAACGTAGCTACGTTTTAGCTACAGTCATTCGTTCCAATTGACCTGCTCCACAGTCTTGCATCGCAAGTCTGTGACAACACCATCACAAGAGCAACGCTGTTGTGGCTGTGTGAATTGCCCAGGATTGCTTCACCCTAAATGGCGCGCCAGAAGAGATAAATCTGGGCACTGGGAGGTATCTGTTTCTTTGCTTTAGGCTTGTGCGTTTTAAGCACGCTTCCAATCCGATCTTTAAGATGTTGCGTCCAGCTCATTTAAGTCTGTAACGCAAGGGTAAATGTGTTTCTTGCATATTTCTGGTCCCTCTGCGAGGGCTTTCCATTTATCATCACTAGGCTACCACCGTTCATTACAGCCATGCGCTTGGCCAAAAACAATCCAATTCCGTTACCGTTTAGTTCATAGGTCCTTGCAACATTACCAGAAAATCCCTCAGAAAATATTTTATCAACCTCGTCATCATGAATAGTTAAACTGTCCATTTCAAAGACGATATTTAACTCGTTTGATGACTTAAAT
>JAKFXW010000129.1 GCA_021731185.1 Gallionellaceae bacterium | reverse complement strand
CCGCTGGGATTTCAAGTGACCTTTTTCCGCACGCGCCCCAACATAGATCAAGCGAACCCCAGCCAGTTTTCACCTAAACAATTATTATTTGCTCATGCCGCGATCAGCGATCCTGCACAAGGCAGCTTGTTGCATGACCAACGCAGCGCACGCAGCGGGTTTGATCTGGCACAAGCCAGCGAGGCCGATACGGACGTTCGCATTGATCAATGGACTTTGCAACGCGAACCAACAGGGCGGTATACAACACACATCCAGGCGCGTGAGTTTGAATTGCAACTAAGCTTGCAACCGACACAAGCACTACTGTTGCAAGGCGATCAAGGCTTCAGTCGCAAAGGCAAAAACCTCAGCCAGGCGAGTTATTACTATAGTCAGCCACAACTGGCCGTCAGCGGCACAATCACGCGCGCGGGTAAAAAAATCACCGTGCGCGGCACTGCCTGGTTGGATCATGAATGGTCCACCTCGGTACTTGCTCAAGAAGCCGCCGGATGGGATTGGGTCGGCCTTAACCTTGATAACGGCAGTGCACTCATGGCATTCCGCATTCGCGACGCGGCGGGACAAGCGCTGTGGGCAAGCGGCACACTGCGCGACACGCAAGGCCGGGTTCGCGCGTTAAGCTCGCAACACATTACCTTTACCCCCACGCGACACTGGCGCTCGCCACGCACAGCAACCAACTATCCCGTAGCCATGCAAGTACAAGCTGGCGATTTACAATTACAATTAGCGCCGCTTATGGAAGACCAAGAGCTCGACAGCCGCCTGAGTACAGGCGCGGTATATTGGGAAGGCGCAGTCACCGCCTTGCAAAACGGACAGCGAGTGGGACGCGGTTATTTGGAGTTAACAGGGTATTTCAAACCGCTGAAGTTTTGATTGCTGTACGTTTCCGTATCATACGTAATTCATTTAGCCCTTGTCGAACCTCATCACGCCGCCCTTGCAATCCACCCTGATTGCATCTTTCGCGGCGAAGCGACCTTCGAGTATCAGCTTAGCCAGCGTCCAATTGATTTACGTCCGGTGCGTAGAACCGCACTCCGTCCCCAATGCTGTTCACTTAACCGTTCGTGGCCTCGTAGAGGTTCTCGCACCCTTTGGGTGTGAGCTTGTCGAACCACCAGCCGCTCACCCAAAACCCTTCGACAAGTTCAGGGCGAACGGAATTTATGTAAGTGAACAGTATTGACTCCGTCCCCGCTGCCCGTGTAGTGACATGCAGGGTTGATCAAGCCACTTGCGCTTTCATATCAATACTTATATATTGCCAACATGAAACCGCTCAAATTCATCGGTTCCGGCGAAGACGATTTGGCATCCTTCCCGCGTGAAGTGAAGCAAGTCGCAGGATATCAACTATTCCGCGTACAAGCCGGACTGATGCCCTCGGATTGGAAACCGATGCTGAATGTCGGCACGGGTGCTTACGAAATCCGCGTTCACGTACTGGGCGAATGGCGCGTGATCTATGTAGCAAAATTTGCCCATGCAGTTTATGTGCTGCACGCCTTCCAGAAGAAGACACAACAAACACGCAAGGAAGACATCGAACTCGCAACCGCCCGCTACAAGCAACTCAAGGAGATCTCAAAATGAAAAAAGAAAAGTTTAAAGTTACCGAATCCTGCGGCAACGTATTTCTCGATCTCGGTTTCCCCCCCGACGAAGCCGCCATCCTTGCCATGCGCTCCGAACTCATGTGCCGACTCGAAATTCTGATCCGCGACAAACAATGGACGCAAGCCGAAGCCGCCAAAGTGCTGGGGATCTCGCAATCGCGCGTATCCGACCTGATACGCGGCAAGTGGGACAAATTCAGCCTGGACATGCTGATTACTTTGGCGACGAGAGCGGGGAAAAAAGTCGAGCTTAGGCTGGCAGCGTGATCTTGAAAATAGGGATGAATATGGTTGCAGAAAATAACTCGAACCTAGCTCGTTTATTGGTGCGATCAAAAATAAAATTTGAATCACCCCTGAACCACCGGACACCTTTTGAATTAAAGGGGGCAGTTTCCTTTAAACCTTGAACGGCTTTGTGCCAATTGCGGAACTTCAGTAACTTCCCCCAATATCGAATTTAGTGTTAGATTCCCTTCACGGCTTCTGTCCGTACTATTAATACATATGCGGAATAATACAAGCGGGGGGCTTCTATGAATCAATTACTTAACAAAAATATGCATTCCACACTATTATCAATAGTACAGACCGGTAGGTCTGTCTAATAACTGTTATGCGTCATCAGATCGCGCATGTGCCGCTTTGGTAGCACCCTAAAGGAGATCAGGCATGTTCAACATGATCGTCAAGTACAACGCCTGGGCAGACGGTCGCGACACAATCTCCGCTGGTCGCGTGTTTGAGCACACGGAAGATCACCTCATCGCGCGGTTCAAGCCGAACGGCCAACTCGACTTCCAAGCACTGGTCGCATTGCCGACGCTCTTCGTACAAGAGTCGTCTGGCCAAGGCAATGAAATCGCTCGCGTTGGAACCATTAGCCGAGCCCGCCTCTCGGGATCCAACGTGACGCTCGACTACGCCTACGACCTCGGAATCCCGGGCCTTCCGAACCGAGTGCTTCAAGGTCTCGCTGGCGATCTGGATATCGATGATTTCCAGTTCTCGCGTACTCATTGGTCGGTCAAAGATACGGATCTCTTTCGCGTGCTTGTGCGGGGTGCTCAGCCGAAGCGTCAGAAGCCTACCGTCTTCAATCTCCCGGATCACGAGAATATCGAGCCAACCCTTGTGTCAGCAATGATGCCTTTCCATCCTGGATTCGACCGCGTGTACGAAACGCTCCAGGGTGTCGCCGGAACGGTGAACCTCCGTTGCAGGAGGGCTGACGACATCTGGGAAAACCCAGCAGTCATGCAGGACGTTGTGTCGCTCATCGACCGGTCACGCGTGGTCATTGCCGACTGCACCGGAAGAAATCCGAACGTCTTTTATGAGGTTGGGATTGCTCATACGCTTGGCCGAGAGGTAATACTCATCACGCAGAACGAGGCAGACATTCCATTTGATCTTCGGCACTTGCGCTACGTGCAATACCTCAACAACGGCGAAGGATTAACGGCTCTGGCAGATCGCTTGCGGCCACGCCTTGCCGACCTGGCGTAGTGCCAAAGATGACGCATAACCGCGCAATCGACAGCCCGTGTAGGATGGGTGGAACGCAGCGATACCCATCATTTACTCAACATTGGCGATGGGTATCGCTGCGTTCCACCCATCCTACCTGTCATTTTCCCAGCAACGCTTAGCCCTTGTCGAACCGCATCACGCCGCCCTTGCAATCCACCTTGATTGTATCTTTCGCGGCGAAGCGGCCTTCGAGGATCAGCTTGGCGAGCGGGTTTTCCAGTTGTGCCTGAATCGCCCGTTTCAGCGGTCTTGCGCCATACACCGGATCAAAACCTGCATTGGCAATTTCAGCTAACGCGGCCTCGTTGATGTCCAGTTTCATTTCCATTACGGCCAGACGTTTTTCCAGATATTGCAATTGAATACGCGCAATGGACTTGATATTTTTTTCATCGAGCGCGTGGAATACCACCACTTCGTCGATGCGGTTAATAAATTCCGGGCGGAAATATGTTTTTACTTCACCCATCACCGCCAGTTTGATGACCTGATAATCGTCGCCAGACATTTGTTGGATCATCTGGCTGCCCAGATTGGAAGTCATCACAATCACGGTGTTTTTAAAGTCCACGGTGCGGCCTTGTCCATCGGTCATGCGGCCATCGTCCAGCACTTGCAACAACACGTTGAATACATCGGAATGCGCTTTTTCCACTTCATCCAACAGGATCACGCTGTATGGTTTGCGCCGCACCGCTTCGGTTAAACCGCCCCCTTCTTCATAGCCGACATAACCAGGAGGCGCGCCTATCAGCCGTGCCACGGAATGTTTTTCCATATATTCGCTCATGTCGATGCGGATTAAATGATCTTCGGAATCGAACATGAATCCCGCCAGAGCCTTGCACAGTTCGGTTTTGCCTACACCCGTGGGGCCGAGAAATAAAAACGATCCATATGGGCGGTTCGGGTCAGACAAACCGGAGCGCGAACGGCGGATTGCATCACTCACCAGACGCACCGCTTCATCCTGACCTACGATGCGCTCATGCAATTTTCTTTCCATGTGCAATAATTTATCGCGCTCGCCTTGCATCATCTTGGACACCGGAATACCGGTTGCGCGACTCACCACTTCGGCTATTTCTTCCGCACCAACCTGAGTGCGTAAAAGCCGGTTCTTCGGTTTATGCTCTTCGGCATACACGGCTTCTTTTAACTTGGCTTCAAGCTGGGGCAGTTTGCCATATTGCAACTCTGCCACCTTCTCCAGCTTGCCTTCGCGCTGTAGACGCACCATCTCGGCACGCACTTTTTCCATTTCCTCTTTCAGGTGTGCTGTGCCTTGTGCTGCGCCCTTCTCTGCCTTCCATATCTCTTCCAGATCGGCATACTCGCGTTGCAATCTCTTTATTTCATTTTCGATCAAACCCAAACGCTTTTGCGAA
>JAKFXW010000218.1 GCA_021731185.1 Gallionellaceae bacterium | reverse complement strand
GGTTGAAAGTGGTTTCAAAAAATATGCGGTGTCGCGTGCGGGAGCGCGAGGGTTTATGCAGGTGATGCCGTTTTGGATGGGATTAATCGGCACGCCCACAGATAATCTATTTCATCCGAACATCAATTTGCGCTATGGCTGCACGATCTTGCGCCATTATCTGGATGTGGAAAAGGGCAATTTATATCGTGCCTTGGGACGCTATAACGGTAGCTTGGGCAAGCCCGAGTACCCCAATTTAGTTAACGCTGCATGGCATAAAAATTAAGTGCACTGCGGCAATTATCTGTTTGTTATTTGTTTGATTTATTGTCCTGAGCAGCAGAAAATTCGGTGTGAGCGGGATGCTCATCTTCGGCAAAAAGCTGGCTCAATGTAACATCGGCCTTGCCTCTGGAATGGTCTCTAAGATGCATTAACCATGCTCTTACTTCAGCATCGCTATGATTATCCGTGAGTATCTCGGGGTTAAAAACAAACAAGCCATATAGCTCACTGGCTTTGATGTGTTCCGCATCGCGGATCAGCGCCCAGCCGTTGCCTGTTAATTTTCGCACGATATTCGAGAGTACTAATTTGTCCAGAACTTTCTCTACAGAATCAAACCCGATATGCAATTTTCTGGAGAAAACAGGCAGTGATTGCACGTTGCCATTGTGCATCCCAGCAACCATCATTTTGAGCATACAGATCGCATAATACAGTTGCTCAGCAGGTTGAATTTCTTTATCGGAATCACTACGCCAATGTGATAGTGAGGAGGCGATCACTGCGCCAACCAGTACCGTTACCCAGGATAAATATATCCAAAATAAAAATATCGGTACACTGGCAAACGCGCCGTATACCAATTCGTAAGTGGGGAAATTGGTGATATAAAAAGCAAAAGCGCGATTCATCATTTCAAATGCAAGTGAGCCAATCATCCCGCCGATAAACGCATGGCGATAAGGCACATATCGATTGGGTACGATGCGGTACAGTAAAGTAAATGCCAGTGTGGTTAAAATTAATGGCGCAATGCCCAGCATAATCAGGCTAAATATTGGAATCTGTTTGCCGTATCCAACGGAAAGCGTAGTTAGCCATGAGGTGATAGACAGGCTGCCACCAATAAATATCGGCCCTAAAGTCAGCACCGCCCAATAAATTAAAACACGCTGCACGGGTCGGCGCGCACGCGACACGCGCCATATCATGTTAAAAGAGTCGTCTATAGTGAGCATCATCAACATGGCGGTAAGAACCAAAAATCCGATGCCTACAGCGGTGAGCTTGGCCGCACTTTCGGTAAACTGTTCCATGTAGTGTGAAATTATTTTGCCGCCAGTTTCCGGCATCATGTTGGTGAGGATGAAATTTTTGATGAGACTGGAAAATTCAGAGAACACTGGAAATGCTGAGAACAATGTGAACGCGACAGTAACCAACGGCACTAGCGACAGCAGCGTGGTGAAAGTTAGGCTGGCCGCAATTCCCAGGCAGCGATCCTGATTGAAGCGCGTTATCAGGAAGCGCAAAAAGCGCAGGAAATGTATGGGATTTATTTTTTTCACGGCTCAAAAAATTCAGCTAAAAATTTTGCGTAGGAAAGTAACTGCAATACAATGTGTGCATGATACCTGACTTGATATTGGATAAAAAAGTTACCCCTGAAATAATGGCCACTAAAGCAAATTACGCGCAGGACAATTCTGCCAAAGAAATTTTAGTTCTGTATTACAGCCAGCATGGTTCTGTGAGGCAGATGGCGCAATTAATTGCACGTGGCGTAGAATCAGTGCCAGGCGTGCAAGCGCGGCTACGCACCGTACCAAAGGTTTCTACTGTTACTGAATCAGTTGCGCCGGAGATTCCAGAGGCGGGCGCACCCTACGCCACGCATGTAGATTTACAGGAGTGTATAGCCATTGCAATGGGTAGTCCGGCGCGATTTGGCAATATGGCCGCCGCAATGAAATATTTCTGGGATAGCACCAGTCCGCTGTGGATGCAGCATACTTTGGTTGGCAAACCCGCTGCGCTGTTCACCTCGTCTGGCACCATGCATGGCGGACAAGAAAGTGCATTGCTTTCTATGATGTTACCGCTGCTACATCACGGCATGATGATTGTCGGCCTGCCTTACTCTGAGCCGGAACTTCTCACCACCCAGCAGGGTGGCACACCTTATGGAGCCAGCCATGTTGCTGGGCTTGCCAACGATCAAGCTATTACAGAGGCAGAGAAAAAATTATGTATTGCACTGGGAAAACGCCTTGCTCATGTGGCATTAAAACTAGCAACGTAGCAGAGTTATAATTTCGCATTCAGGCAAATCAGCTTAGCAGGGATAAATCAAAAACCGCTGCCCCCTCCTTTGTTAAGTGGAGGCTTGCGGGGGTCGGCGGCGTAGGATAATCTGGATTGAAGTTAGTCCGTAGCAGAATTTAAACCTTTTAATTCTGACACAGCCTCATCAGCTGCTTTGAATTGGATTAACGAGCGATAACGTATGGCTGACGTTTTTAAATGATCCGGATAAAATTGATAGCGATAAAAGGTGATCTTGCCAGCCTCAACGTTAATTTGCTGATAGCCCTCACGCGAGTGATGCGGCGGGTAAACTTTCAAATCATATGTACCTGGCGGAATTCTTAAGTGTAGAAATGAAGAATTGTAAAGTGTCCCCACTTTTTTCCCATTTAGCATAACTTCAAATTCCCCAGTTTCCCTACCTATACTAGCAGTATCCTTGGTTTTATAGAGATAGACATCGCCATATTTATCATTCAGCGGAGCAATCCCGGCGAACTTCTCACCCGGGGCAGATGCACACGCGCTGAGTAATACAACAACAGCCGCTCCTAGCCATGCACCCATCCATTTATATGATGAGTTTTTAATTAAGTTTTCTACTGGCATCATGCTTCCTCCTGAAATTCCATATGATGATTCCGAATCGAATGGTTACATCTGTGAGCAGAGCCTCGATATACTCACACTCAATTCATTTGTCAACTCTTCCCCATTGATTTCAATTTACCGAAAACAGCTTAATTTCGAGCTTGTCTGAATAGCATCACGCACAAATGAGAATTTTGTAACCGCCCTTAACTTAAAATTATACGCGGATTCAAGTTTGAAGTGCAAGACAGATAGTTGAACAATCTGTGCAGCCTCCTGCTTGTATTCCTAATCTTACTGTGTCACAAAATGCTGAAGGCTGTGTCACAAAATGCTGAAGGGCGCATTGCGGCGTTAAAATCTGGCTCAAAATGCTCATTTACTAAATGTAAACTCCGTTTTTTCGCTAGATTTTGCCTTGCACTGCATCCCTTGATCGCTTTGTGACACAGTAAGACTAGCTGTATTTTCTGCGTGTATGCATTAGCCTACACTCCAAGTGTATGATCATCGTTAATCTCTTCGGGTTGATTTCCCCGCCGCTTGCTGTGGGGTTGTTCATTTGAGGTATCCGTTGAAGCGGGGAAAACCGCTTATTGAAAAACAACAGCTGGATAATGGGAGGTTAGAAGGCGTTTCATGAGCTACTTTATTACTGGCACCGACACCCACGTCGGCAAAACACTCATCAGCTGTGCTTTGCTTCAAGCTTTTGCTGCACAAGGGTTACGTGTGGTGGGAATGAAGCCGATAGCTGCGGGAGGGTCGTTGCACAGCGACGGGGCATCCTCCAGCGTGCTTCTTGCAGGTGCTGAGGGCAGCAATGAAAATGGGCAGCACGAAGTCCCACAAGGGGACAATGACGTAATAAAATTGCGCGCTGCCAGCAATATTTTTGCCAGCCTGGGCCAAATAAACCCCTACCTGTTCAGCCAACCCATCGCTCCGCATATTGCGGCACGCAACAGCAATGTGCGTATTGAGATCGCGCGTATTTTGCAGTGCTACCGCGAATTAGCCACACAAGCAGATATCGTGATAGTAGAAGGTGCAGGCGGATTTTGCGTGCCGATCAATGAAAGCGAAACCAGCGCAGATATGACGCAGCAATTAGCTCTGCCGATTATTCTGGTAGTGGGTATACGGCTGGGATGTTTGAACCACGCCCTGCTCACGATGAGTGCAATTGAAGCGCGCGGACTGAAGTGTGCGGGCTGGGTAGCGAATGTGGTGGATGAAAACATGCTGGCACGGGATGAAAATATCGAGGCATTGCAGCAACGCATCAATGCGCCCTTGCTCGGTATTGTGCCGTGGCATCCCACTTGCGACCCTAGTGTGGAATGGGTGGTAAAAAGGTTAAATATTTTGTTGCTCGATGCATAAGGGATAATGCAGTGGCAGAGAGTTTCTTTGCGTTATTGAAGAAACAAGCCATTCATGGTGAACGTTTTTTTAACAAGATACGCTGCGCAACAGCACATTGAAGGTGTGGCAAAACCATGGTAAGTTGTAATTGTTGGCCATCCATTTTTGCTTGTCGTTTGAAACGGTCCACCTAATTACGGGGGTAACAATTGAAAATAACATATTTTGAATTTTCCGATTCAACCTGGAATTTTTCTCCTGTAGTTTTCAAAGATTATTTAAACCTGTTTGTTGGCGAATCAGGGTCGGGGAAAACTCGACTGTTAAATGTGCTATTTAACATCACCAATTTTGCAGCCAAGAACG
>JAKFXW010000219.1 GCA_021731185.1 Gallionellaceae bacterium | reverse complement strand
ATTCAGACAAGGTAAATTCCGTGCAGTTAAATTGGCCAAGCAGCAAGCCGCTTCGCTGGAAAATATGTTCGAGCAAATGGCCGAGGGTGAAGTGCGCGTGCTTCCCTTGATTATTAAAGCTGATGTGCAAGGTTCGTGTGAAGCTATCGCACATGCGCTGCAAAAACTTTCCACCGATGAGGTTAAGATTAATTTGATTCACAGTGCAGTCGGCGCAATCAGTGAATCAGACATTAATTTGGCCATCGCATCCAAGGCTATTGTGGTTGGATTTAACAGTCGTGCTGATGCTACAGCACGCAAATTGGCGGAATCGGCTGGTGTGGATGTGCGTTACTACAACATCATTTACCAAATGGTGGATGAAGTTAAAGCAGCTTTGTTTGGAATGCGCGCACCCGAGAAAAAAGAAATCATTTTGGGCACAGTGGAAATTCGCCAGGTATTCGTTATATCCAAGATTGGTACGGTAGCAGGCTGCTATGTGACAGATGGTTTAATCAAGCGCAATTCACAAATTCGCGTATTGCGGAATAACGTAGTAATACATACGGGCGAATTGGATTCCTTGAAACGTTTTAAAGACGACGTAAAGGAAGTGCGATCCAATTTTGAGTGCGGGCTGTCATTGAAAAATTACAACGATCTTGTGGTGGGAGATCATTTGGAAGCATTCGAGATTATCGAGGTAGCCCGAGCAATTAATGCTTAAGGGAAGCATGTCCAAGGATTACAGCAGAGTAGATCGTGTGGCTAGCCAGATTCGGCGAGAGTTGGCAGAATTTATACGCTTGCAGGTGAATGATCCTAGAGTGCGGATGGTAACCTTGACCGACGTGGAAGTTGCCCGGGATTATTCCCACGCCAAGGTGTTTTACACCACGCTGGCAGAATCAAAAATGGCTGGAGCCAATAAGCAAGTGCAGCAAGGTTTGGAACGAGCGAGCGGATTTTTGCGTAGTCAGTTGGCGCACAGTATGAAGTTGCGGATTACGCCACAATTACATTTTGTATATGACCCAACAGTTGCATCCGGTGCGCGTTTATCGCTGTTGATCGATCAGGCTGTAGCCAGCGATCATAAGGATTTGAGTAAATAATGGCGCATATCAAACGTCCCGTAAACGGGATTTTATTATTTGATAAACCATTGACGCTTAGCTCCAATATCGCGCTGCAAAAAGTCAGGCGGCTGTTTCAGGCGGAAAAGGCCGGACATACCGGGACGCTTGATCCATTGGCCACCGGGCTGCTGCCAATTTGTTTGGGTGAGGCAACGAAATTTACCAGCGCCTTGTTGGAAGCTGATAAAACCTATCATGCCTTAGTGCGGTTAGGACAAACCACCACCACGGGCGATGCCGAAGGTGACGTAGTGGAGACCTGCTTGCCGCAGGTTCTTGATGAAGTAAATGTAGCGCAGGCGAGGGCGGTGCTGAAGCATTTTTTGGGAGATATTCAGCAAATCCCGCCGATGTACAGCGCACTCAAACATCAGGGTAAGGCTTTATACGAATATATACGGCAAGGTGAAACGATAGAACGTGCCAGCCGTGGCGTAACCATACATGAGCTGCGTATGGAACGATTTTCGAATCATGAGTTGGGATTCAGGGAATTGGAAATAAGCGTGCGTTGCAGCAAAGGTACGTATATCCGCACTTTAGCTGAAGACATAGGACAGGCTTTGGGTTGCGGCGCGCACTTGGGTGGATTGCGGCGCACGGCAATAGGCCGTTTCCACTTGCAGGGCGCGTATACCTTGCAGCAATTGGAAGACATGACTGCCGAGCAGAGAGACGCATGTTTGCTACCCTCTGATAGTTTAATGCTGGGTATGCCAACAGTTGATCTGGATGAGGGACAGTTAATCCGCATTGCCCAAGGGCAAAGATTGGTCATAGACACGGCTTTGTTGAATGGCAGAGTACGGCTATATGCGGGTGGGAGTTTTATCGGCGTAGCCGATCTGGATGGGCAGAATCTAGCACCGGTGCGGATACTCTCCAGCATTGCCAGAAGTGTTGCACAGATGGGGATGGAGGCAAATATTAAATAGATTTGAGCAGTCGTCGCATTCAAGAGTAAAATGCGGCATTTTTTAGTGAGTGGAGAATATTAAAGATGTCAATTACAGCTGCGCAAAAAGCGCAAATTATGACCGATTATCAGCGTATTAAAGGTGATACAGGTTCCCCCGAAGTGCAGGTAGCATTGATGACCGCACGGATCAATTACTTGACTGGACATTTTAAAACCCACGTCAAAGATCATCATTCACGTCGCGGATTGCTGCGCTTGGTGAGTCGTCGCCGCAAGCTTTTGGATTATCTCAAAAGCAAAAATCAGGAAGGTTATCAGTCATTGATAACCCGCCTTGAGTTACGTAAGTAAAGGGCACATCTAAAAATCCAACTTCCGTCGCCATACTGTGTTGCTCGCAAAAAATGATTCCTCACATATCAAACATATGCGTCGTCATCATTTTTTGTTCGCGCCTTGTCTGGCTTAGAAATTTGAATTTTTAGAAGTACCCTAAAGCACACCCTTGGTGAGTCGCTGCTGCGGCTTGCATGATTTTGAACGCATCATCAAGCGGGGGCGGACGCACCCGAATAAAACAGAAAGAGGCCTGAGTTGAGTCACTACAAAAAAACAATAGCGTACGGCAATCATCAACTCACTTTGGAAACAGGGGAGATCGCGCGCCAGGCAAGTGGTGCGGTAATGGTGAGTCTTGATGATACAGTAGTACTGGTTACGGTTGTGGGCTGTAAATCAGCCAAGCCAGAGCAGGATTTTTTCCCGCTGACTGTGGATTATCAGGAGCGCACGTATGCTGCGGGTAAAATTCCAGGTGGGTTTTTCCGTCGCGAAGGTCGTCCGAGTGAGAAGGAAATTCTGACTTCACGGCTGATTGATCGCCCATTGCGTCCGTTGTTTCCTGAAGGTTTCTACAACGAGGTGCAAATAGTTGCAACGGTGATTTCTTCAGATAACCAAATTGATTCTGATATTCCTGCCTTGATAGGCGCATCTGCTGCGCTGGCTATATCGGGCATTCCATTTGACGGTCCTATTAGCGCGGCGCGTGTTGGGTATGTAGATGGCGGCTATTTGTTGAATCCTACGATGGATCAACTGGCGCAATCCAAATTGAATTTAGTTGTGGCTGCCACAGACAAAGCTGTGTTGATGGTGGAATCCGAAGCACAGGAATTACCAGAAGATATTATGTTGGGCGCGATCATGTTTGGACATGAGCAAATGCAGGTGGTCATACAAGCGATCAATGAAATGGCTGATGCAGTAGGCGCGGACGCTTGGGACTGGACACCTACAATTAAGGATGACGTACTGATCGCCAAAATTGCTGAAATCGCAGAAGCGGAGTTGCAAGCCGCATACGCAGTGCGTCAAAAGCAGGCGCGCACGGTTCAAGTCGACGCGCTTCGTATCAAGGTAGTAGAAGCATTGTTGTCCGCTGATCCTACGCTGCCCAAAAATCATTTGAATGATTTATTTGGCGCATTGGAGGCGAAAATTGTACGCGGTCAGATTCTCAGTGGCGAGCCGCGCATCGATGGTCGCGATACTCGCACAGTGCGCCCGATTACTATACGCACAGGTGTTTTGCCGCGCACACACGGCTCAGCATTGTTTACACGCGGAGAAACTCAGGCGCTGGTGGTAACCACGCTCGGCACGGCGCGTGACGCACAAAAAATTGATGCGTTGCAAGGTGAATATTCAGATCGTTTCATGCTGCATTACAATTTTCCACCTTATTCCACAGGTGAAACAGGACGGGTCGGAACGCCTAAGCGTCGTGAAATTGGTCATGGATATTTGGCCAAACGTGCATTGGCGGCATCATTGCCGACCGAAGAAGATTTTAGTTACGCCATACGTATTGTTTCCGAAATCACAGAATCCAATGGTTCTAGCTCAATGGCCTCGGTATGCGGTGGCAGTTTAGCCATGATGGATGCGGGCGTGCCAGTTAAAATGCATGTTGCCGGTATTGCGATGGGCTTAATTAAAGATGGCAACCGTTTTGCAGTATTAACCGATATTCTGGGTGATGAAGATCATTTGGGCGATATGGATTTTAAAGTAGCTGGATCTGAGACTGGTATCACCGCGCTGCAGATGGACATCAAAATTAATGGCATTACGCGCGACATTATGAAAGCCGCGCTTATTCAGGCACGCGAAGGCCGTATGCACATCCTTGGAATCATGAAAAAAGCCATGCCTGCGGTACGCGATGAAGTATCTGCGCATGCGCCACGCATGATTAAGTTAAAAATAAATCCTGAAAAAATTCGCGATGTAATTGGCAAGGGTGGGGCAGTTATTCGTGCGCTCACTGAGGAGACAGGCACGACGATTGATATTGACGACGATGGTAATGTAACGATTTCCAGCGTCAGCGCAGAAGGCGGGATGTTGGCCAAGAAACGCATCGAAGATATAGTTGCGGAAGTTGAAGTGGGAAAAACTTATGAAGGCTCGGTCATCAAGCTGTTGGATTTTGGTGCGATTGTGAACATCATGCCAGGCAAAGATGGTTTGCTGCATATTTCGCAAATTTCCAACGAGCGCGTCAACCTGGTAACCGATG
>JAKFXW010000002.1 GCA_021731185.1 Gallionellaceae bacterium | reverse complement strand
TTCACCCGCCACGGTGGTGAAGCGCGCAAACATGGGTGTTTTTTTGCCAATCCCTGAAAAGATTTTTGCGCGGGTGTATTTTGTTATGTCATGCGTCACCGTAAAAGTGCCGTATGCGCCAGAGCCTTTAGCGTGCATACGACGCTCTGGTATCACCTCGCGATCAAAATGTGCGAGCTTTTCCAGCAACCATACGTCCTGCAACAACACTGGGCCGCGTGCGCCAGCTGTTATAGTATTTTGATTGTCTGGCACTGGTGCGCCAGCGGCGGTAGTTAATTTTTTCTTACTCATATTATTAATCTCCTTAATTTTAAAGTGCATTTAATTGAAATGTTGATGGCTTAATGCGCCCTTGATCGCTTTGTGACACAGTAAAATTAATGTGCCAGTGCATAACTGGCCAGTAAATTTTCAGCAAAATCTCGCCAACTTTCGAGTGAGTTATTTTTCATGATATTACTCATTTTCAATAAGTGAACATGGATTAACAGGGTGTTGCTGGAGAGATAATAGAGAGGTCGAGCGCATAAATAAAATTGTATTATTTTATTGCTATGATTTATTATTTTAATCACTATGACCTTAAATGAGCTGAAATATCTTGTGGCGGTTGCACGGGAGCGGAATTTTCACCGCGCTGCTGAGCGTTGCTTTGTAACGCAGCCCGCGCTGAGTCTGGCTATTCAAAAATTGGAAGATGAGCTGGGCGTGCTGATTTTTGAACGCAAGAAAAACGATCTCAGCCTGACCGTAGTGGGAGAACGCATCGTTGAACAGGCCGCGCGCGTGTTGGATGAGGCGGACAAAGTTAAGCAATTGGCACGGCAAGGAACGAACCCACTGGTCGGTGCGCTGCGTCTGGGGGCGATTTACACTGTTGCGCCGTATTTGTTGCCGGAATTAATCCCGCTGTTGCGACAATCTGTCCCGGAAATGCCATTGGAGCTAGAAGAGAACACCACTGCCAATCTGGAAATTCAATTGCGTAATGGTCTGCTGGATGCGGCAATCATTGCACTGCCGTTTAATGTGCCTGGCATTGAAACCCTGCCGCTGTACGATGAAACCTTTGTGGTGGTCGTTCCTATAGATCATGCGTGGGCGAAAAAACCCAGCATCCACCCGCAGGATTTGGCACTTGAAAAAGTATTATTGCTGAATAACGGACACTGCTTCAGCAATCAAGTGGTTGAAGCCTGTCCGTCGCTAAACCGCAACGGCACGGTGTTACATGGCAACTCGCTGGAGACGGTGCGTAACATGGTAGCCTCGAATCTCGGCATCACTGTACTGCCCATGAGTGCAACCAGTGAACGCTATCACAGCCCCTTACTTAAAATGATTCCCTTTGCACAACCCGTTCCTACGCGACGTATTGCCTTGGCTTGGCGCAAGAGCTTCAGTCGCGTGGCGGCAATAGATGCCATTGCAGAATCAGTGAAAAAAATTGCCTCCCCTCTGTTTATGCCCATTGATTAACGCATCTCAGCCAGATGCACGTGGGCAAGGAAGATGCGATATTTCAAGCATTGGAGCAGTTGTATGAGAGGCGAAAGCAGGTTGTGTGATCGCATTGCAAATTCAACAGTTGACAGCCCTTGTGTGACTCTGTGTTAGTGTCGTTCTGTCTTGTATAACATATATGTCGCCAGCATCAGAAACAGTGTAGGCATGGCGATTGCGCTGAGGATAGCAGGCCATTCGTTGATCGCGCCGAGGTTAGTAAATAGTTGGCTGGCGAAGTGGAAGGTGAGGCCGAGTACGATGCCGGAAAATATTTTTGCGCTGATTCCGCCTTCGCGTTGCCGATAGGCGGCAAAGGGGAGTGCCAGTAGTATCATGACCAACACTGCAAATGGGTAGAGTAATTTATTCCACATGGCGATTTCGTAGCGCACGGTTTTTTGTTGGTTGTCGCGCAGATGTTGGATGTACAGATAGAGATTCCATGCCGACATTTGATTGGGCCCAACCAGCAGCACGCGCAAAATATCCAGATTGAGTGCTGAGCGCCATTCCATGCCGGGCAGGGTATTGACTACTACGCCCTGTGGGCTGAAGCTGGTTTGCGTGGCCTCGTTTAATTGCCACAGGCCTTCTTGCACAAAGCTGGCACGCTTGGCAGAGATGATGGATTGTAAATTGTAATCCTTGTCGAACTCGTAGATGCTGATGTTGAGCAAGGTGGTGTCGGGCAAAACATTTTTGATATTGACGAAGTTGTGCTCATCTTTTGCCCAGATGCCAGAGCGAAATTCTCTGAGTTTAATTTCTGCACTGAGTGCTTCGAGGCGAACGGTTTGCGCGAGTCGCTCGGTGGTGGGTGCTAAAAATTCTCCACTTAAATAACTGAGTACGAGTATGGGCAGGCTGATTTTGAACAGTGCCAGTATCATTTGTTTGAGTGATACGCCGGAACAGCGGTAAATCGTAAGCTGTGAACTGGCGGCCATTTGCGCCAAGGCAAAGATAGTGCCGATTAAAATTGCAACAGGAAATAATTCATATAATCGGGTGGGAACGGTCAGCAGCACATAGAGCAAAACCTTGCCCACATGGTAGTTGCCGCGCCCGAGGTCATCTAACTCGCTGAGTAAATCAAAGAAGGCGAACAGCATCAACAACGCAAAAAACACCAGTGCTATGCTGGAATAAATTTCTCGTGCCAAGTATCGGGTGAGTAATTTCATGGTTTTAATTTTTACGCAGCACGCGCCTCCAGGAAAACACCGATAAGCGTTTATAAAAGAATAGTGCCGTTATCACCAACATTAACAGGTGTGCGCCAAAAAATCCGATGTTGGTTTTACCTTGCACTTCCAGCGCGCTGGAGACGCTGATCAGGTTGTTGTAGATCATATAAATGATGATTGCCATGATGAGGTTGAGCGAACGCCCCATTCGCGGGTTCACAAAGCTAAGGGGTATGGCCAGCAACGCCAGGATCAGCGTGCTGATCGGCATACTCAAGCGTCGCTCAAATTCAGCCCGGTTGGCTATGCTGCGGTCTTCCAGTAATTGCAAGGTGGACAGTGATTTACGCGAAGCAGGGTGCTGCCTGGCTTCGGCATCTTCTATGCGTATGGCATAACGCTCGAATTCAATAATTTTAAAATCCTGCTTGCCCGGCATACCGTCATAGCGCTTGCCGTTAAGTAGCACCAAAAATCGATCACCATTCGGCATAGTTTCCTGCAAGCCTTCATTTGCCACGATGACCCACGTTTTTCCATGTTGCACGGATTGCACAAAAATATTGCCAACGCGACCTTGCCCTGGGTTGGCATTGTCTATAAAAAATATGCGGTCAGCTTGTTTAGATTCTCGAAAGGTGCCCGGCATGACGGTGGATACATCATTGCGACTATCCAGCTTCTGCTTGATTCTGGCTTCCTGCGTTAACGCCCAAGGAGATAGCACCAGACTTAATAATGCAATCAGCAGTGTAACTGGTATCGCATAGCTCAACACGGGTGACATCCAGCGCGCTAGTCCTACACCCGAGCAAAACCACACCACCATTTCACTGTCGCGATAACTGCGGCTCAAGGTGAGCAGGATCGACAAAAATAAACTGATCGAAAGCATGATGGGCAAAGCATTTATAATGCCTATCCCCAACAATGACAGCACGCCCTCCACCAGCAGCACACCACTGACAGATTGGCTGAGCAGGCGAACCAATTGGGTGAATATAACAATTCCGAGTAGAATAACGAACACAAAAATACCCGTCGTAGCGAATTCCCGCACCAAAGTGCGGTGAAATATTCCGCTGATCGACGGCCCCCCTTTAGATATTTTGGGCGACGAGGGTTTTGACTTCTGTTCTGATGAATTCAATTGGGGAGATTGAAGTTGATCCGACATATTTAAAAGCAGCAATACATTTAGGGAGAGTTACGTGGAATCCAGGTTGGAATTTAGCATAAAACAAGGCGCACCGGATAAACAGCGTTGCGCGTGCGTGGTGGTAGGCGTACATGAGGGCGGCAAACTTTCGGGCGCTGCCAAAATTTTAGATGTCGCTTCCAAACATACTCTGAGTGATCTCATCGCGCGCGGAGATATGAATGGGAAAATTGCCAGCACCCTAATGTTGCACAATGTGCCGAATACAGCATGTGAGCGCGTGTTGCTGGTGGGCTTAGGCAAGTCGAATGATCTGGATACCAATAATTCAAATAATAGCGCCAGCCTGAAAATTTTACGCGCAACTTTCACCGCCTTGAATGCTACGCCCGCCAAAGATGCAATGCTATATTTGGTTGACGAAGGTGTCGGCAAAGATGCTGCATGGGTTATCAAGCAAGCCGTGCTGACTGCTTCCGAGCAAGCTTTCCGTGCGGATGGACTAAAGAGCAAACCGAGCAAAGCGACGGTACTCAAGCGCATTACCCTCGCCACGCTGACCTCTCCAACCGCTGCATTGCAAACCACGCTCGACCAAGCTATCGCAATCGCGCATGGCATGACACTCACCAAGACGTTGGGTAACCTGCCAGGCAATGTCTGCACCCCAGCTTATCTCGCCGCGCAAGCTCGTGCATTAGCCAAGGCGCACAAGACCATCAAGACCACCGTGCTGGAAGAAAAAGACATGCAGAAGCTGGGCATGGGCTCGTTGCTTTCCGTTGCGCGCGGCA
>JAKFXW010000048.1 GCA_021731185.1 Gallionellaceae bacterium | reverse complement strand
CTACTTCAATGACTACGCATTTGCACAATGGTCACACCGGTTCGGAAAGCGATGGGTTTACTACCGACTTTCACGGCCCCGGCACCTATCGGGATCATCATTATCCGCAAATGTTGTCGGCTGGCGATCCGCGTGAGGCGCTCGGTACATTGTGGTTTCATGATCACATGATGGATTTCACCTCGCACAACACATACAAGGGTTTGGCGGGTTTATACACGGTGTTTAGTGAGCGGGATTCCGGCGATGAGCAGGATAGCAATGGCAAAGCCCTGCGTCTGCCGAGTGGTGAATATGATATCCCCCTGGTATTCAGTGACCGGCAGTTTGACAAGGACGGACAACTATTTTTTGATCCGGCCGACATGAATGGCTTTGTGGGTGACCGTATTGGTGTCAATGGCGCCTTGCAACCGTTTTTAAAAGTAGCGCGCCGTAAATATCGCTTCCGCATTCTGGCTACCGGTCCTGCTCGTTGGTATGGTTTCCGGCTCAGCGATGGCAGTAATTTTACGTTAGTAGCAACCGATGGTAATCTGCTTGAAAAACCTATAGTGATGAACAAAATATTGGGTGCACCAGCTGAACGCTGGGATATCATTATCGATTTTTCAAAGTATAAAAAAGGCGATAAGCTCTACCTGGAGGATTATGTGGAGATGGTGGATGGTCGTGGTCCGACTGGCACCAAGAAAACACCTTTCCCCATGCTGCGCTTTGATGTGGACAGAGATGCCAAAGACGAAAGTATAGTGTTGACAGGGACACATCCTTTGGTAAAGCAGATCGATTATCCGGAAATGCTGCCGATTAAAGTCGTGCGCGAAATGAGACTGGAAAATGAAGATGGCATGTGGACGGTTAATGGTCAGTTGTTCGATCCGGAGCATATAGAATATACGTGCGAAGAGGGTGTGGCAGAACAATGGAACATCACCAGCCTCGGCGATTGGGGTCACCCAATGCATATCCACCGTGAGGAATTCCGCATTCTGAGTCGTGACGGCAAGGCTGTAAGACCGGAAGAATCCGGTAGAAAGGATATGGTTAAGCTGTTGCCGATTCAAGAAACAGGCCTGGGCTCACAGAGTACCGTATCACTTTACATCCGGTTTAATGACATGCTGGGCAAGTACATGTCGCATTGCCATAATGTCGTGCATGAAGATCATGCCATGATGATACGGTTTGATGTGGTCAAGGCTGGTAGTGTTGGCGGTCCGAAAGTCATTGAGGATCCAGCCACTAAGCCGAGAAAAGATGGTCCTGCGCATTCTTAAGGCAGTCACGCTTTGTGAAGTAATAAGGCAGACTTTGTAATTTTTGTCAGCGTAGAATATTGAAATGTTTTACGCCGACAAATTGCAGATATGTTGGGATGTTTAACACAAATTGTCCATTTGAACAGACCTCGCCCGTGAAAATAGGGAATTTCTTAATAGCAACCGTATTAGAAACCTGCTGACATGGACGTGATATGCGCTAGTGGGCAATCCGGGTTATATATTTGTTAACTGTAATTGATCTATTGTAATTAATCTTAAGGAGTTTAAAACTAAAGCCATGAACCGAAAATTAATGTTGAAAGCGCTGGGTGGAGGTGTCGTTGCCAGTGTCGCCGCATATTTTATGCTTAGTGCAATGGCATCTTGGGAAACAGATCAAAAGAACACAGGTGTATTGTTGCCGACCAGTGCAACGGCATTCCCTGATCACTGGGAAATCGATCCGGAAACGGGTCGACGCATCGCACCAGGGCTGCCCCCTCTTTCGTCTACCTTGCCAAAAATAACCTTGCTTACGCAGGATAACAAGAAGGTGAGACTGTACGAGGATCTGATCAAAGATAAGATTGTGATGATTAACATGTTCTACATCAACTGCGAGGATGGAAAGTGCCCGGGTGTGGCGGCTAACCTAGCCAAGTTACAAAAAAAGCTGGGCAAAAAACTGGGGCGTGACGTGCATATTTACTCTATATCGTTGGATCCTGAAAAAGACACTCCGAAAGAATTGAAAAAATATGCCCAAAGCGTTGGTGCCAGACCGGGCTGGACCTTTCTTACCGGGGAAAAAGATGATATTGAGGCACTACGCCGTAGATTAGGTTTTTGGAGTCCTGATCCTGTGCGAGATGCAAAAAGATTCAGCCATACCGGCATTCTATTGTTGGCAAATGATAAGCTGGATCGCTGGATGGCCACGCCGTCAATGGGTAAAATAAAAATTATCATGCGTGACCTGAATATGCTTACACAACAAGTTTCCGTGTATCCGGAAAGTTTAAGGGGTAACAATAAAGTGGTGGTGCATCCGCAACGTCTATAGTGGTGACAATCCAATCACGTGGATGTCGCAGTAGCAGTCCCTGTTAGTTTTTCCCTAATTTCGCAGGTTATCCACTATACCCGCAATGGCACTGGACTGGATTCCCAGTATACCTGCCGCTGATTTGGCAGTAACTTCTCTTCAAAAAATTCCTGCAACCTTACCTGCTGTTTCCTTGTTATTACAACGGCTTATCTCCTAAGCCAATCTACTTCACCCAAAATTATAGTTTATTTGTACTATACAAAAATATTTGGCTTAACTGAAATCTAAAATTTATAAGATTAAATTTTCGGTTCGACCAATTTTTACGATTTTTAGGCTAATCAACTTAGACTATTATTAAAGTTGATTTGTACTATGCGAATAGTATTGGGTCTGATTGATAACTAAAATTTATAGGATTAGCATTTCGACCTCGAGCTATGGCTCGAAAACTTTTGAACTTACGACATAAAACTAGATTATTGAACATTCATAACGGGGAGATTTAGAAGCTATGGACAGAAGAAAAATGCTAAAAACACTAGGGGGTGGTGCGTTGCTGGCTGGAGTTGCGCCATATATCATTACTAGTAAAACGAAAGAGGTACAAGCGGCTGAAGTGGGCGGGAATATTGGGCTAAAGGATGTACCAGTTATTGGCCCACCAACAAAACCATGGGTTCAAGCCCTGCCTATTACTGTTCCCAAAAAACCGCAAAAAAAAATGAAGGGCAAGGCGCCCGATACGCGCGGCTTTCAATTTTATGATAAGTTCCCTGCCGTTGACTTTCACGAGTTCGATGTTAAAGAAGTCAATTACAGCTTCCATCCGGACTTACCCCTGAATAAAATGTGGGGATATGACGGTCTTCCTGGTCTTGCACATATAAATGCCTATTATGGCAGGCCAGTCATGGTGCGTTTCCATAACAATTTGCCTAAGAATCACAAGGGTTGGGCATCGACTAATATGACAACGCATTTGCACAATGGTCACACCGGTTCGGAAAGCGATGGGTTTACTACCGACTTTCACGGCCCCGGCACCTATCGGGATCATCATTATCCGCAAATGTTGTCGGGCTACAACGAGATGGGCGGGGATTGGCGCGAGGCACTCGGCACGTTGTGGTTTCATGATCACATGATGGATTTCACCTCGCACAACACATACAAGGGTTTGGCAGGCTTATATACAATATATAACGAGCGCGACTCCGGAGATGAAGAGGATACCAATGGCAAAGCCTTGCGTTTTCCGAGTGGCAAATATGATATCAACCTGGTATTCGCTGATCGGCAGTTTGATAAGGACGGTCAACTAGTTTTTGATGCGGCCGACATGAATGGTTTTGTGGGTGACCGTATTGCAGTCAATGGTGTCTTGCAACCGTTTTTCAAAGTAGCGCGCCGTAAATATCGCTTCCGTCTGCTGCCTCCTGGTCCTGCTCGTTGGTATGGTTTCCGGCTCAGCGATGGCAGTAATTTTACGCTGATAGCAACCGATGGCAATCTGCTGGAACACCCTATCGAGATGAATAAAATACTGGCTGGGGTAGCTGAACGTTGGGATATCATCATCGATTTTTCAAAGTATAAAAAAGGCGATAAGCTCTACCTGGAGGATTATCTGGAGATGGTGGATGGTCGCGGTCCGACCGGCACCAAGAAAAAACCTTTCCCAATGCTACGGTTTGATATAGATAGCGATGCCAAAGACGAAAGTCAAATAGGTCAAAAACTCAAAAGGCTGATCGATTATCCGGACATGCATCCGGTTAAAGTCGTGCGCGAAATGAGACTGGAAAATGAAGATGGCATGTGGACGGTTAATGGTCAGTTGTTTGATCCGGAGCATGTAGAATACACGTGCAAGGAGGGTGAAGCAGAAATCTGGAACATCACCAGCCTCGGCGATTGGGGTCATCCTTTGCATATACACCGTGAGGAATTCCGCATTCTGAGTCGTGACGGCAAGGCTATAAGACCGGAAGAATCAGGTAGAAAGGATATGGTTAAGCTGTTGCCGATTCAAGAAACAGGCTTGGGCTCACAGAGCACCGTATCGCTTTACATCCGGTTTAATGACATGCTGGGCAAGTACATGTCGCACTGCCATAACGTCGTGCATGAAGATCATGCCATGATGATACGGTTTGATGTGGTCGATGCCAAGAGTGGTGGAGGACCGGCAGTCATTCAGGATCCGGCCACAAAACCGAGAAAAGATGGTCCTGCGCATTCTTAAGGCAGTCACGCTTTGTGAAGTAATAAGGCAGACTTTGTAATTTTTGTCAGCGTAGAATATTGAAATGTTTTACGCCGACAAATTGCAGATATGTTGG
>JAKFXW010000112.1 GCA_021731185.1 Gallionellaceae bacterium | reverse complement strand
CATGAGCAAAAATTAGCCACACTCATCGTATTAAATAAATGTGACTTGCCATCCGCCACCATACAAGCACGTGCGCAACTCTCACCCTATCAAAACGCGGGCTACCGCATATTGGAATTATCCGCCAAAGACAATATCGAACCTTTACGCCCCTATTTGGAGAATCAAACCAGCGTCTTGATCGGACAATCCGGCATGGGCAAATCCACGCTCATCAACGCCCTACTACCTGACGCTCAGGCGGTCACGCGCGAAATTTCAAGCGCACTGAATTCCGGCAAACACACCACCACGCGCTCGCATCTCTACCACATCAACGCTCACAGTCATTTGATTGATTGCCCCGGCGTACAGGCGTTTGGCTTGCATCATCTCAACGCTGACACAATCGCCGCAGGATTTGTGGAATTTTCACCATACCTGGGGAAATGCCGCTTCAGCAATTGCAGCCATCAGCATGAGCCGGACTGCGCCTTGAAAATGGCGCAGCAGCAGGGAAAGATTGATGCCCGTAGATTGAAATTATTTCAGGAGATTAGTCAGGGTGCATTTTAATCGGTGCGCCAAAGTGCATTTATCATGCTACATGGTGCATTTATTCATGCTATAACCACGCAAATGCGCAGCTCTTATAGTCCATAGTGACTCAACCACGTCACGTTAGCTAACCCGCTCGATCTGCTGCCACAGGCATTTTCCACCACTGGTTTTTTCTATACTCTGGAGTTGTTGAGCATGCAGCACCAGCTCTTCTGCATTCGCCTGCAATACACGCACTGACGGACGTGGCACATGGTCTGAATAAGGTAAAGCCTCATCTGCGCGTTCGCTATTGTCGTCGCCCAGCAAACTTTCCTGGCCACGGGTCATGGCCAAATACACCTCGGCCAGCAGTTCGGTATCCAGCAGCGCGCCATGTAAGGTGCGATGGGAGTTATCAATCAGGTAGCGATCACACAAGGCGTTCAGATTATTTTTTTTGCCGGGGTGTAATTCTTTAGCCAGCTTCAGCGTATCCAATGGCGGCGGACAAAACGTGTTCAACAGAGGCAGTCCAGCACGCTTAAGCTCCGCGTTAAGAAAACCCACATCAAATGGCGCATTATGAATAATCAATTCTGCGCCATTGATAAACTCCAATAGTGCAGGTGCAATTTCTGCAAATTTTGGCTCATCCAGCAAGCGTTCCAGCGTTAATCCATGCACCTCTGTCGCGCCTGCATCAATGTCGCGTTCCGGATTCAAATAGCGGTGGAAACGTCGTGTGGAAATTTTTCGATCCGACAATTCAATCGCTGCCAGCTCAACAATACGATGACCTTGCTCAGGGTTCAAGCCGGTTGTTTCAGTATCAAAAACGATTTGTTTCACATTGTCCCCCTGTGGGATTACATTTTCCAGTCAAGAAGGGGGAAGAGAGTTACTAGTCCCCAGCCTCTAGCCTCTAGCCTCTAGCCTCCAGCCCCTTCCATCATCTCGGCACATCCTCTATTTGCCAGTTCATCCGCACGCTCATTCTCCACATGCCCAGCGTGGCCTTTTACCCAGACCCACTTCACCTGATGTTTACTCGCAATCTCATCTAGCCTGCGCCATAAATCTTCATTTTTGACGGGCTTCTTTGCCGCTGTTTTCCAGCCACGTTTTTTCCAATCATGCACCCACACACTGATCCCCTGTTGCACATATTTTGAATCGGTATGCAGCATCACATGACATGGGCGCGTCAACGCTTCCAGCGCGCTGATGGCCGCTAATAACTCCATGCGATTATTTGTGGTATGTACTTCGCCACCAAATAATTCACGTTCGCGGCCTTTGCTTTGCAGCAGCACCCCCCAGCCACCTATTCCTGGATTACCCTTGCAAGCCCCATCGGTAAATGCCTGCACGGTCTCCCTATCTGAAACGTGATGCTTACTCATCCGCATCGTTGTACCCGCAAGGGGTACGCCGTGGTTGTACCAAAGGCAGGCAATCCACTACGCAGCACGCTGCGTGTGGAGTTGACACTAATGGGCTAAAGCCCAAACAACACACGCTGCATTGTGTAATTTTATTATTCAGCTTGGCATTGCCTGGCATAAGCTGGGTCACAAACCCTTCTTTCCATTTCGGCTTAATTAAATGCATTCCTGCCACACGCTTGGTTGCTTGTAAAAAATACACCCCGCCAAACACCGCCCACCAACGATCTCCGGCAGGCTCCATAAAATTAAAAAAAGTGAGTGCATCGGGTGTTTTCAGCGGTGGCGCATACGCTGCAAAGCGTCCAGCCACCACTTCACACCCCAACAGCGCCAGCCAATCTTTCAAGCGCGACAACGCGATAAAATTACCACACCACGGATAACTCATCTTGGCATCCCAGGTGCGGCGCGCACCCCACAAGCTGTGCGGATTAAATCCACTGATAATCACATTGCCGTCGGGACGCAAAGATCGCACCACCTCACGTAAAATTTGATGCGGATGCTCGTTAAATTCCAACACGTGTGGCATCAACACCAAGTCTATGCTGTCGCTACAAAAAGGGAGGTGATCGACATTCAAACGCACCCTTGCCTCGTGCTCCGACCCAATTGTGGCGCGCAGTGGCATACGACTGGCATTTAAAAAATCAAACTGCGGCAAGCCCATTTGCAGTGCGTTATAACCAAAAATATCGGCCACGCTATGGTCAAAATATGCCTGCTCGCGGGTGAGCAAATACTGCCCCTGTGGCGTGGCAAACCAATCCGCCAAAGTAGGCGAAGGGGGAGGCAAAGATGTCGAATCTTCTGCTAGATTTTGCATCGTTATGTTTTTATATTGGGTTCAGTCCCACAAGGGGACAATGTAACGCTACCAAACACCAGATTTTATTTTATCCAAATCGCGCCTATCTTTCTTAGTCGGTCGGCCTGTTAGCATCGAAGCACTGGCTTTTAATTCTATAGCGATCACCTCGCGCCGCATACGACTGGCCGCAGTTTCGCTATACATTTTTTGTGCTTGTGGCGCGCCACCGCGCTTATCAGAAAGCTGCAACAATTCAACCACAAATTGATACGGCCCTACTCGAATACTGAGCATATCACCCAGCGCAACAGACTTGGCGGGCTTAACACGTGTCTCATTCAGCAACACTTTTCCGCATTCCACTGCATCGGATGCCAGCGACCGCGTCTTAAAAAATCGCGCCGCCCACAGCCACTTATCGATACGAATTTTATTGGGATCAGTTTTAAGATTTGAGGGTGACATAAGCAAAATTCCTCATATAAAAATTCATGGAATTGCCTATAGCATACGCTAAGTTTTCTACCCTTCCAATTGCTCCCAGTGCTGCATGTAAAGAACACGTATGTCTGTTGACAACTGCCGCGAAGAATGCACAATGTCGGTGGGTCCGGCTCGCATCATGTAAGATTCGGACGTATTTGCTTCCCTATTCATAATCATAACGTTAAGGAGTTCTAAAAATGTTAAAACGCGCTTTTATTCTCATGTTGGCTACCGCAGGACTCGTTGCTGCTCCCTATGCCTCTGCTGAGATACAGGGATACATAGGCGGAGGGCTGGGCTTCAATACTGTAGCTTCCGATGTTGTGGATTTTGATCCGGCTGCTCCTCCAGCAGACAGTTCGACCTCTGGCAAGAGCAACTTCACTGGTCAGATCGAAGGAGGTGCACGTTTCAACACCCCCGGCAACATCATCTTCGGCATCGGGTTATATATAAATCCTTTTACGCTGAAAGCGGAGGATAACAACAACAACGCGGGATTCAGCATGGTAACTGAAATCGTGGATATGAGGGGCTTGGTTGGCGAGGTCGGCTGGAAGCTGGGATCCTCAACGGTTGCCTACGGCAAAGTCTCTTTGAATCAGGCGAAAATGGAAGTCAAGGTGACCGACGCACCCCTCTCCCCAGTAATCCTCATCAAAAGTTTCTCAGGTGTCGGCTTCGGAGCCGGATTTCGGCAGTCACTGGCGAGCAACATGTACCTATTCGGCGAATGGCATCACATCATGGGAAGCCAAGCGAGCATAGACATATCGGGCATTACTGGGAATGTCGGTGAAACCCACAAGATCAAGCCGAAGCTGACGACTGGATTGGTCGGCGCGGGGTGGACGTTCTAAGGAAGCACTGATTTATTGCGCCTACAATATCAAGCATGCGCCACCGAGTAAACGGTCGCATTTTTTTGGCATAAATCTAATCAATTTCCACAAGTGCGTTATTTTTATGCCAAACCACCCTTTACTTGGCGTATCCCGCCCCGCTTGACCCACTACGGGTGGAGCTGTTTCCTGACCATATACTGGCTACTCAAAGCAAGCAGCGTGTTCGGATGCGTGTGGTTTTTAACCATACCTTCTGTAACACGCTTTTTTGCGTTTGAAGATATTTTTAGGGATTGAGGTCATGTGCCGGGGGTGTTGCTTTTCATGTAAAGTTACCTCGATAATCGCGAATCCCCGTAAATTAAAGCCAAGTAAACTCTAACAACCCTAGTAAACTCTAACAACCCTAGTAAACTCTAATAACCCAAGTAAACTCTAATAACTCAGCCAACTCTAATCCCGCTAAGGAGTCTTATGCCCTCTCGTAAAGCTGCTGCCGCAACCACCAAATTGTTTGTGTTGGATACCAACGTCCTCATGCACGACCCCACCAGTTTGTTTCGCTTTGAAGAGCATGATGTTTATCTGCC
>JAKFXW010000154.1 GCA_021731185.1 Gallionellaceae bacterium | reverse complement strand
TGGCGCGCCAGTCACGCAAGAACCACCACACCACTAAAATCGCGAATAGCGCACCTTCGTACAGCAGCAACATAGAGCCATCAAAGTTTGCTTTGACCCGCGTGACGGTGTCCATCACTTCTGTAATTTTGATGCTGCCATGCTCAGCATTTAATTTTTCTACGGCGGCGCGCACCGCTCGACCCACGTTAATTTCACTCGCGCCTTTAGTGCGGGTAATTTCAAACGCGACCACATGCTTGCCATTGAGCAGTGCCAGCACGCGCTGCTCGCGCTTGCCATCAGTGACCGTCGCCAATTGGTCAAGCCGAAAGCTGCGACCATCCGGCAATGCAATATTCATGGCTGCGAGTTCATTCGCACTGGCGACGGTAGATAGCGTGCGTACTGATTGCTCGGAACCGCCAACCTCGCCCCGACCACCCGAGAATTCCTGCTGCACCCGCTTAATCTGACGCGATATATCCACAGCAGAAATATTCAGGGCGTTTAATTTTTGCGGATTGATTTCAACGCAAATTTCACGATCCACCCCCCCAATACGAGCAACTCTACCAACGCCTTTAATGCTTAATAATGCCTTGGAAATTTCGTTGTCTACCATCCATGACACATCCTGCTCATCCATCAAATCAGATTGCACACTAAAGGTCAGGATTGGTCTGCCAGATGTATTCAGCTTGGATATGATCGGGTCACGCAACTCATTTGGCAAGTCTGCGCGTATCCGGCTCAATGCATCGCGCACATCGTTAATGGCCTCGCCCCCATCTTTCTCCAGATTAAACTCCACAAAGACCGTCGCTGCGCCATCTGTTATATTGGAAAAGATGTGCTTCACATTGCCGATGGTGACCATGGAATCTTCAATTTTTCGCACCACCTCGGTTTCCATCTGGTTGGGTGAAGCACCTTCCAAGCTAGTGCTGACGGTCACCAAGGGCAATTCGATATCCGGCATTTCCAACACATTGGTGGCTTTGAAACTCATCAGCCCTGTTACACACAGCATGAAGAAAAGCAGAATGGAAGGGATGGGATTTTTAATAGCCCAAGCGGAAATATTCATTGGCGAAATTATTTATTGCGGAGCTATTCCAATTTTAATTTATTGACATCTCAATCTTGCTCCCTCATCCCAACCCTTCTCCCGGAGGGAGAAGGACTTTGCTTCCCTCTCCCTCCGGGAGAGGGACAGAGGGTGAGGGAACAATCTGGCATTATTAAATTGGAAACGAAATTGTTCATTTGCAGACTCAATTTAATTTTTTAGTACAGGTTGCAGCGTACTGGCTGTCGCCGTACTCGCCACGCGCACTAAATCCCCATCACTCAAAAATCCAGCTCCAGACGCAACAATATTAGTGTTGGCCTGCAAGCCCTCTACTACTTCAACGCGCCCGTCTTGCCGCCGTCCGGCCACTACTTTCACCTGCGCCACACGATTGTCTGCGCCCACTTTATAGAGGTAACTAAAGCCATCGCGCACCACTATCGCGTCTTGCGGCACGGTTAAAATATGATCTTGCCCTAACGCAATTTCGCCTTGAGCAAACATGCCCGCCTTCAAAAATTTCGCTGAGGCGAGTTCCACATACACCACCCCATTTCTGGATTGCCTATCAATCACGGGTGATATTCTTTTCACCACACCACTCACCGTATGTTGATCGACTTGCAACATGGCTTTTTGACCAACCTTTATTTTAGATAGCTGACCTTCTGACACCTCCGCCCGCCACTCATATTTATTACGTCGAATTAACCTGAATAATTCGCTCCCAGTTTGCAGCACCGAGCCTACGGTTGCAGAGCGCGCAGAAATCGAACCCGAATCAGGCGCCAACACTTTGGTATAACCCAGCCTTAATTTCTGTGCCTGTATGCGCGCTGCTGCAGCATCCACTTGCGCTCTGGCCATTTGCGCCGCCGCCTCATGCTGCGCGACCAACTGCGTACTCATCACACCGCTGACTTTCAACTTCTGCGCGCTGGCTTCTTTAACCTCTGCCTCAACCACGCGCGCGCGGCTTTCTGCCAATGCTGCCCGTAACTGGCTGAGTTCTATCTGTAACATCTCATCGGAAAATTGCGCGAGGAGTTGACCTTTCCTAACCTCATCTCCCACATTCACCAGCACTTTTTCCAGGCGCAGCCCGCCGACTTCCGCGCCGACTATGGCCTCTTGCCAAGCTTGCACATTGCCTGTGGCAGTCGTTTTATGCTGCCAACTACGCATATCCGGCACGGCTATGGTTACCGTCAATGCTGGCTGTGCACCAGCCACACCTTGCACGACGACAGGTTTTTTACCTGCGAAAAATACTAGCGCGGCAATCATGGCCAGCGACCCTGCGCCTGCCAACATAATCTGGGTGCGCGAAATTGTTTTAATGCGATTCAAATTCATCTCCTGGAACTTACAAACCTCATCTGGAGCCGTGTCAATTAATATCTACTTAATATTTATCCAGATAATTGGATAATTGGATAATTGGCAACCATCTTAGGCCGCTATTATACTGCCCCACCTATTTAATAAAATTACTCTGCACTTATTACTATGATTATGAGCAAACCACTACACAATGTCATTCAACAGGCCGAACAAATCATCCTCGGAAAACCGCATCAAATCAGACTGGCATTGGCTTGCCTGCTGGCTCGTGGACATTTGTTAATCGAAGATGTTCCAGGTGTCGGCAAGACCACACTGGCACATGTACTGGCACGCTCTCTGGGGCTGCAATTTCAACGCATCCAATTTACCAGCGACATGCTGCCAGCCGACATTCTGGGCGTGTCGATATATTTGCGCGAAAGCGAAAAATTTAAATTTCATCCGGGGCCGATATTTGCCCAAATGATATTGGCGGACGAAATTAATCGCGCCACACCCAAGACACAAAGCGCGTTGCTGGAAGCGATGGAAGAACAGCAAGTCACTATCGAAGGCACGACCCACCCGCTGCCTGCGCCATTTTTCGTCATTGCCACACAAAATCCCACGCAACAAGTTGGCACCTTTCCGCTGCCCGAGTCGCAACTGGATCGCTTCTTACTGCGTATTAAACTGGGCTATCCCGATGCACAAGCCGAGCGTGGTTTGCTGGAAGGCATCAACAGACATGAACTCATCGCCAGCTTAAAACCACAAATGACCGCCGCAGAATTGCTGGCTTTGCAACAACAAGTCCGCCAAGTATTCGTCTCCCCTGCCCTGTTGGATTATGTGCAAGCCATCCTGCGTCACACTCGCTCATCTGCGGCCTACGTCCGTGGCCTAAGCCCGCGTGCCGGATTATCCTTACTGGCCGCAGCCCGCGCCTGGGCATTGATCAATGGGCGCAATGCCGTCATCCCGGAAGACGTGCAAGCCGTGCTGCCCGGCGTAGCCAGCCACCGTTTGCAAAACGTGCGCGACACCCACACCGCAACTGAAAGCGACTTCTCGGATGAACTTATTAAGGCTGTACCGATACCGTAATTCAGCATACCCGTTATTAGTCAATGCAATTACCTAAAGAGGAGAAATAAATGCCAAACAAACTGTTCATTGCATTTTGGAATGTCGAAAATCTATTTGACGTGGAGTCTGCAGATCGATCAGAGAAACTTCTCAAACTCATTGGTAAGGACATCGCTGGCTGGGATGAAACGCTACTCGGATCAAAGCTAAGTCAATTATCACTGGTAATTAGGTCTATGAACTCTGGGGCTGGTCCGGATATTTTAGGTGTATGCGAAATCGAGAACAAAAACGTTCTCACGAAGCTCACTAAAAAAATTGCAAGTGATGGCGGACGCACATACAAAATCGCACATGCAGACACAAGCGACAACAGAGCAATTGATGTTGCTTTTCTCTATGATCCTGCGATTGCCAGCACATCCCCTGAGCAAATGTACCAGCACTGGGTGGTCAAACGATATGCAACACGCGAACTGTTCCAGGTGAATTTTGATATTGATGGGCAGAAAGTCGTGATGATTGGCAACCACTGGCCATCCAGGACGGCTGGGCAGTATGAATCTGAACCCTATCGAATGACCGCAGGAGAAACGCTATCTTATTGGATGGAGCGGATTCAACAGGAGCTTGGTGATGATGTCGCCATTATTGTGCTTGGAGACTTCAATGACGAACCGTTTAATCGTTCTCTTATAGAATACGCACTCTCGGTAAACGATAGCCGTCGAGTGATCAATGGAAGAAACCCCTATTTGCTAAATCTCATGTGGCCGATTCTTGCGTCAGGCGCGGGATCTCATCTATATAATGGTCAATGGAATATGCTGGATCAAATCATGGTGAGTCGCGGGATTGTCAACGGCAAGAGTGGATGGAAACAGCATGGGGATGCGAAGATTGAAGCTGTTGCCATTATGTCGCATCCCAAAAAGATTGGACCAAGAAGGTTTGGTATTAAGCCAACTGAGAGAGACACCGCAGGATTTAGTGACCATTATCCTGTGAGTGTTATGCTTAAGCGATAAACACTTCGATTTGAGAGATTGACGCGACATATTTCAGGATTTTTTTACGGGCTGGCGGAGCCTGTCAGAATTTTTGTGTGAAGGAAGTCATACGACGATAGACAATACCACCTTGGACAAGCTGCTTGAAGCAAGAATCAATGGGGTCAGACTCTGAGGTTTCCCCACGAATCACGCTCCTTGCATCGCGTGACTGATAGCCTCCGTAGCTTGTCGTCGCAGGGTCTGCAAATATTTCCACGGCGCAACGATTTCGCGTAGCAGGTCGGGGCTCTCGATC
>JAKFXW010000115.1 GCA_021731185.1 Gallionellaceae bacterium | reverse complement strand
GCTTTGAGTAATAAGGTGTTGCTGAGTTTGGTCTGAATTTTTGCATCAGAAAAAGTAAAACGCTCCATCTCCTTGCAAGACACACACCAGTCTGCGTAAAAATCCAGCATGACCATTTTGCCTTTAGCTTGCGCGATATGCGCATCAAGCTCAGCAATATTTTTTATTTTAATAAAGGGTAACGAGGTAGACGTGGCAACCTGCCCGCCCCCCAGTGCGCCCAATGGCCGCAGTATATCTTTTGCGCCAGATAGCGCCCCGACCAACATGGAGATGCCGAGCAGCAATATCAGTACCCCCGCTCCCTTGCGGAGCTTGTGCCAGCCGTGAGATTTGGGTGGCAAGGCATCCAGCGCATTCAGATAAATCGCGGAAGCAATCAACAATATCGCCCACAACAACATTTCCACAGCCAGCGGAATCAGCGTGGAGATCAGCCAGATCGCAACTGCTAACATCAGCACACCAAAAAATTGTTTGATTGATTCCATCCAGCCGCCCACTCTCGGCAGCAATGCCCCAGCCGATGCACCGATTAAAAGCAGTGGCACTCCCATGCCCAGTGCCATAGTAAATAGTGCCACGCCGCCTAAAACAGCATCGTGAGTCTGGCTGATATATAGCAGTGATGCCGCCATGGGAGCCGCAACGCAGGGGCTGACGATAATTGCTGACAGTGCGCCCATCAAAAATACGCCGCTCATTTGGCCGCCTTGTATTTTGTTGGCAGAGTTGCTGAGCTTGCTTTGTAATGCTGAGGGTAATTGCAATTCGTAAAAGCCGAACATGGATAATGACAACACGACAAATACCGCTGCAAAACTGCCCAGTACCCAGGGAGTTTGCAACGCGCTGGATAACAACTCACCCGACAGTCCGGCGGCAATACCTGCGCCCGTGTAGGTGAGTGCCATGCCCATCACGTAGGCCAGTGCCAGCAAAAAGCCGTGCATTCTGGTAATCGAGCCGTTGCTTCCAGCAATGATGCCAGAAAGAATCGGGATCATCGGAAGCACGCAGGGCGTAAATGAAAGCAATAAGCCTGCTCCAAAAAAGAACAGCACAATTAAGAAAAAGTTTCCCTGCTTAAACAGACTGGCAATTTTTGAATTTTCAGATTCGAGCGGTGCATTAGCATCTGTTTGTGAGGTCGAGGCAGATGCAGTGGTGGATAGGCCAGATAAAGTGGATTGCAGCGCACCCATAGGCAGGGATAAATTATATTTTTTGGTAATGGGCGCATAGCACAGACCGCTATTTTTGCAGCCCTGATATTCGGCTTCCAACAAAATTGGTTGAGCATTTAATGCGCTGCGATTCAGCCTGACTTCTGATTGAAATGACTGGTGATAAACAACCATATTGCCGAAATTAGGATCCAGCTTCATCTCGCCTTGCGGCATGATGGCTTCGCTAACGGTGATGCCAACAGGATTATTGCCATTGATTTGAGAGGCATTATTCTTAATTTTAAAACTGATGCGGTCACGATATAAATAATAGCCGGGAGTCACTCTGAAATTCGCAACCAAAGTGTTGCCGTCATGTACGCGCACCTCCAGCCCGAATGCTTGATCGGGAGGCAGTACAGCAGCCTGCTTGGAACCTCCCAGTGCTTGCAGGCGTTCCATCATGCTTTGCGCTTCAGCATGGGCAGGCAAAGTCAGACTGGCTAGGAAGGAAAGAGTAAGAAGTATTAATCGCATGAGCTAAAGTATTTCAAAAATAATTTTTCAAACCAGTGCTACCATTTTAAACAAGTGCTGTCATCACACCATTACATTACTTGGATTACGTAATCAGTAAATTATACCGAAGTCGGCTTGATAGCCTGTTGCACCCACTCCAGGTAGGCAGGTAAACCCAAGCCTATAGGGACAGCGATGACTTCGGGAAGTTCATAAGGGTGATGTGCCAGTATCGTCGCAGCGACACGCGGATACACAGCGCGCGTCGTTTTTATAAACACGGGCACTTCATTTGCTGTTTCTATTTTACCCTGCCAACGATATACCGAGCTACATTCAGCCAGAATATTGACACACGCTGCCAAGTGTTCTGCAATGAGCGTTTGCGCGATACGTTCAGCACTGGCGCGATCAGGTAAGTTGGTCAAAACCATAATGACTTCATCGTTATTATCTTGGCTAGAGTGAGTAGCATGGGGGCTTATTTTATTAATTTTAGCTTTTTTCATGGTCACTTGGATCATTTTATCGGGGCGTTTGTGCAAATCTTACGCCTAATTGCAACAGATCATCCCACACGTCTCCCTGGCGCAAACCTTTCACTACTTTATCAATATGTGCGGCTTGCATTAAAGCGCGCTCAATCCTAGCCAGCGAAAGCCGCCGTACCGCGCGTTCAACCAATTGCTGTTTCACTCCCCACACCCGCACAGTGGATAAAGCCGCGCTGATATTGCCTGCACTCTTCATGGCGCGTAGCACTTTGCCCAGTGTGCGTATATCTTCAGCCAGTGCCCATAAAATAAGCACGGTTGCTGTCCCCTCGGCGCGCAAGCCATCGAGAATGTGTGTGTAGCGCGTCAGGTCTCCAGCCAGCATGGACTCCGATAATTTGAATACATCATAACGTGCCACATCCATCACTGAATCTTTGACCTGTTCAAAGGATAAATGTCCAGCTGGAAAAATCAAGGCGAGCTTTTGTATCTCTTGATATGCCGCTAGTAAATTTCCCTCCACACGTTGTGCCAGAAATTCCAGCGTATCGGGATCGGCCGTCTGAGCTTGTCTTTTTAGTCGCGCGCTTATCCATACAGGCAAAGCCGCCAGCGAAATTTCTTCCGCTGCGATTACCACGCCCGCCTGAGCCAGCGCACCAAACCATTTGCTGTTTAAGGCGGTTTTATCCATGCGCGGCAGTGAGATTAGGGTGAGGGTGTCCGGATTTATTTGTTGGGGATTTATATTTTGGCAATAATCTTGTAACGCCTGCCCGCCTTCCAGGCCCGGCTTGCCAGATGGAATGCGTAAATCCACCACCTTACGTGTGGAAAACAAAGACATACTTTGCGCACTGTTACGCAACATTGCCCATTCAAAATTTCGCTCAGCAATGAATACTTCACGTTCGCTATACCCGGCAGCGCGCGCTGCCAGCCGAATGGCATCCGCCACTTCAATCGCTAGTAACATTGCGTCGCCGTGTATCAAATATAGAGGTGCGAGACCTTTGGCGAGATGGCGCGGCAAGTCGTCTGCGGATAGCTTCATGGTATCGTTTGCGGGATAGGTGCTGGCTGGCTGGCTGGGGGGGAGGGCGTAATGCCAGGCTCACGGGCAGTTTTGAGCTGCCGCAGAATCTGCTGTACTGCATCGCGTCGCATTTCTTGATAAAGTTGCGCCTCCTCGGATTCCTTTGCTAACACTAACGTATCGTCATACGGTAAATTGCGCTGTAAGTCGATCGTTGCCGGAAATATCCAATCTTGCTGTTGCTGGTCATACACGCGCAACATAACTCGGTAGTTTAGTTGAAACTCCCGCACGCGCCCCGCTCTGTTGAGTGAGAGAATTTGCTTGCTGGTAGATTCTGCTGTGACATACAGGGTAAGCTGAGCCGGACTGGGATTCGTTTTATCTTCCGGCATCTGATCGGATTTTGGCAAATCCGACGCATCAATTATTTGCACACCCTGATCTTGCAACGCTTGTTTAAGCGCTACAACTATCGGTGCAAAATCATTGAAGGCGCGTAGCGTAATTGACTTAAAGGGCAGGGTATACGAAGCCTGTCCGCGCAAATTAAAGCCACACGCACTCAGCAGCAGGGCCAACAGTATCATGCTGACAAATAATGTGTATCTGGGAAGAAACATCTGCATGGCTACCTAACTTATATGACGACGTTAATCAAACGTCCCGGCACCACAATTATTTTCTTTGCCGAGCCACCCGCTAATAATCTTTGTACAGTCTCGTGCGACAAAGCTAATTGCTCCAGCGTGTGCTTGTCTGTATTTTTTGCCACACGCAAATTGCCGCGCAGCTTGCCATTCACTTGAATCACCAAATCAATTTCATCTTGCACCAAAGCGGCTTCATCTACTTCAGGCCAGCCTGCATCCAAAATATCTGCGCCATAGCCCAGCTCTATCCACAGCGTGTGCGTGATGTGCGGGGCAATCGGCGACAGCAAGCGTAGCAAAATTGAAAAACCTTCGCCGATGATTAAAGGATTGACGGGGTCCAATCTGATTAATTCTTCCAGTGTATTTAGTAATTTCATACACGCCGAAACAACGGTGTTAAATTGATTCTTAGATATATCGAAATTGGCTTGCTTGAGAATCTCATGCATTTTGAAGCGCGCATTTTTTTGTTCGGCAAAGAGGGATACAGAATTAAAATTGCCATGCGCTTTTATGTTGCCGATGTTCTCATGGGCAAATACCCACACCCTACGCAAGAAGCGATACGCCCCTTCCATGCCACTGTCCGACCACTCCAACTGTTGATCTGGCGGCGCGGCAAACATCATAAATAAGCGCGCCGTATCTGCGCCGTATTGGTCGATGATGGCTTGTGGGTCTACGCCATTATTTTTTGACTTCGACATTTTTTCGGTGCCACCGATTACTACAGGCTGGCCGTCCGTTTTCAGCGTCGCGCCCAGCGGACGACCTTTGGCATCGGTTGCCACATTCACATCAGCCGGATTGATCCAGAGTTTTTTGCCGTTCGCGCCCTCGCGATAAAAAGTGGGGGCGATGACCATGCCTTGAGTTAATAAATTTTTGAAAGGCTCATCAAGGATTTGAGT
>JAKFXW010000232.1 GCA_021731185.1 Gallionellaceae bacterium | reverse complement strand
TTGCTCATTTCAACTATGCAAAGCAACAACCTTCCATATATTTTTTGATTGCTTCACCAGTTCACGATCACAATTCAACTCGTTGCGTAATAACTGATCGCCCAGTAAATCCACTACCACCACATGCCCCAGGCTACGCAGCCTGACGATTTCTGCTTGTAGTGCAGAATCATCTAAATGCGGAGCGAGTATGCCCATGGGCTGTTTTTGTGGTGGCAGCAAACCATGCAATTGGCGTAAATCCATACTGAATCCAGTCGCTGCGCGCGCGCGCCCAAAACTTTTGCCAACATCATCATAACGTCCGCCCAGCGCGATAGCATCATGACTGTCGACGTGATACGCCGCGAATACCATGCCGCTGTGATAGTGATAACCACGCAACTCCGCCAAATCAATTCCAATATCGTGCGCCATAGGCTGCAATTGCATGGCGACTTGCTCCAGTTGGTTCAACGCCGCAGTTACTTCCGCATAATCTGGCAACACGGCTCGTGCCCGCTTAATGACTTCAATGCCGCCATATAATTGTGGCAAGGCTAACAACGCATTTTTGATAGCAGGCTGCAAACCTTGCACCAAGCCACGCAGTGCTGACTCATCTTTACACTGCAAGGCATTGAATAATTCTGTTTCCAGTGTAGGGGAGATTTCGGCACGAGTCGCCAAAGCGCGGAACAGGGCGACATGTCCCAGATCAAGATGCACACCTTCTATACCCAGCAACGCCAGGGCTTGCAACATCAGTCGCTGCACTTCGAGATCGCTCTCCAGACCACTGTGTCCATACAACTCAGCACCAATTTGCAACAACTCCCGAGTACGCATTAAGCCCGCAGGCTGCGTGTGTAATACACTTCCGGCATAACATAATCTGGTCACACCTTGCCGATTTAGTAGATGTGCGTCAATGCGTGCAACCTGCGGCGTAGTATCGGCGCGCAGTGCCAGAGTGCGTCCGCTCAACTGATCAACCAGTTTGAAGGTACGCAAGTCCATATCGCTGCTGCCACTAATCAACAGCGATTCAACATATTCCAGTAAGGGGGGGGCAACCAGCTGATAGCCGGACAAGCGCAACAACTCCAGCACATCTGCGCGCATACGTTCAATACGAGCAGCATCTTGCGGCAGAATGTCTTGTATATATTCTGGCAATAACCAATTCGAATTCGACACATTGTCCCCCTGTGGGATTATTTCACTCCGACCAGCAACAGCAGTCCGGCCAGTATGGCGAGCATACCGATAAAACGGACTTGACCATCGGTGAGTTGTGCGAGCTTGAGCAGGGTATTACGCCAGACGGCCGGAAAAATAAATGGCATAAACCCCTCAATGATTAACATAAGCGCGAAGCCGAGTAACCAGTAGGTCAGCATATCAACCTTGCTTACTTGGCCTGCTTGTAAGAGCCTTTAAGATATTTGAAGAATGCCGAGCTTGGATCGAGGACCATGACATCGCTCTTGTTTCTAAAACTCATTTTATAAGCTTCCATGCTGCGATAGAAAGAATAAAACTCCGAGTTACGCCCATACGCAGACGCATATAATGCGGAAGATTTCGCATCGCCATCACCCTTGATTCTTTGCGCATCACGATAAGCATTGGCCAGCGTCACTTCGCGTTGACGATCTGCATCCGCACGAATTTTTTCGCTCTCGGCATTACCTGTTGCGCGCAATTCATTGGCGACGCGCTTACGCTCCGCCTCCATACGGCGATAAACAGATTCACTGATTTCAAGCGGGAAGTCCACGCGCTTCAAACGCACGTCCATCACCTGCACGCCAATTTTGCGGGCATCGGAATCGGTCTTCTCACGTAAAACTTCCATGATCTTATCGCGCTCACCGGAGATCACTTCATTCACCGTGCGCTTACCAAACTCCTCACGCATACTGGAGTTAACAGTTTGCTTTAAACGGGTTTGGGCGCGCATTTCATCGCCGCCGACACTAATATAATATTGCTTAACATCGATAATGCGCCATTTAACAAATGAATCAACCAGAACGTTTTTCTTTTCTGAAGTTATAAAACGCTCAGGCTCAGCACTGTCCAGCGTTAAAATTCGTGCATCAAAATAGCGCACGTTTTGTACCAATGGAATTTTAAAATGCAAACCAGGTTCAGTTTTCACCGATACCATTTCACCCAACTGCAACACAATCGCGGCCTGACGTTGATCCACTACAAACATGCTCATGTTAAGCACAATAATCAACGCAATTGCGCCGATTAAAATATTTCCGGTACTCGCTTTCATTAACGTGCCTCTCTTTCACGACCGCGCAATATTTCACGCGCGCGTTGTACGCTCATTGCCGCATCATTCACTGATGTGGATGCAGGGGTTTCGGTGGGAATCATCTGCGCCTCGGTCGACGCATTGGTGCTTTGAATCAGTTTATCCAGTGGCAAGTACAGCAGATTGCTGCCCGCTTTTTGATCCACCATCACCTTGCTGGTATTGGTTAAAACTTGCTGCATCATATCTATATACAAACGTTCGCGCGTCACGACAGGCGATTTTTCATACTCAACCAACACCTGCTTAAAACGGCTGGCATCACCCTCTGCGCTGACAATTACACGCTGGCGATAACCTTCCGCCTCCTCCATCAAGCGTGCTGCCGCACCTTTGGCACGGGGAATGACATCATTTGCGTAAGCCTGGCCTTCGTTCTTTTGCCGCTCTCTATCCTGCCCTGCTTTAACTGCATCATCAAACGCGGCCTGCACTTGCTCAGGGGGTTGTGCATTTTGCATGGTGACTTTGCTCACTAAAATACCTGACTTATATCGATCCAAAATATCCTGAATCAATTTAGTGGTTGATGCGGCTACTTGCTCGCGCCCTTCATACAACACAAAGTCCATTTTATTCTTGCCCACCATTTCACGAATGGCGGTTTCAGCAGCCTGACGCACATTTTCATCCGGCGCACGATTGTTAAACAAATAATCGCCAGGGTCTTTTAGGAAATATTGAACAGCAAATTGAATATCAATTATGTTTTCATCTGCAGTCAACATCAACGATTCCTTCAAAATCTTGCTTTTGACGTTATCGCGATAACCAATTTCTACAGTTCTCACCTGGCTGATATTCACCACTTCAGCCGACTCAATGGGATAAGGAAAATGCCAGCGCGGCCCAGGCTGCGTCGTTTCAACATAATTACCAAAGCGCAGTACCACACCACGCTGGCTTGCATCAACGATGTAAAACCCACTCACCCCCCATAGCACCACAACTATAGTGGCGATTAAACCTGCACCCAGACCAAATGCCGGGCCGCGACCACCGCCACTGCCAGGCGTACCGCCACCATCACCCTTGCCGCCTCTGCCGCCCAACAGGGATTCAATTTTATTATTAAAATTCCGCAGCAACTGTTCCAAATCTGGCGGACCACTATTGTTTTTTTTACCCCATTGCGGGTCATTCAGTCCCATATATATTCCTATACTCTTTTACGTTAGTTGTTAACGATGCTTCCTTGCTCGCCTTAAGCAATGCATCACGCCATTCTGCCAAGGCTGCACGCAATTCACTTATTCCTTCACCAGTCTTGGCACTCAAATAAATGCGCGCAATTCTACCACATTCATCGCGCTCCGCACTCGCTGCCAAATTCTTGCTCCCGGCCTCTTGCTTATCAATCTTGTTCAAAATCAAAATCTGCGGGATTTTATCCGCGCCCACCTCGTGCAACACCTTATTTACTTCAGCGACTTGATCAAACCTTTCCCCACTGCTCGCGTCCACTACATGCAGCAACAAATCAGCTTGCGCGGTTTCCTCCAACGTGCTGCGGAAGGCTGCAATCAAACCGTGCGGCAGATGCCGGATAAACCCCACCGTATCTGACATGACCACCTGCCCTGCCCCTTCGATAAAAATCTTACGCGCAGTGGTATCCAATGTGGCAAATAACTGATCGGCCACATAAACATCAGCGCGCGTGAGCTTATTAAATAAAGTAGATTTGCCCGCATTGGTGTAACCGACAATCGATACCGACAAGACATCCGAGCGATTGCGCGAACGGCGCAAAACCTGACGATGTAAGCGCAGTTTCTCCAACCGCTCACTCAGCAACACCACGCGCTTATCCAACTTGCGTCTATCCAATTCCAACTGCGTTTCGCCCGGACCACGCGCACCAACCGCATATTTCTGCTGTCCCATGTTGGTGTTTAAACCAATCAAGCGTGTGGACAAATACTTAAGCTGCGCCAATTCCACCTGCACCTTGCCCTCGTGGCTTTGCGCACGCAAGGCAAAAATATCCAGAATCAACATGGTGCGATCAATCACCCGCGCCTTAATTCGTTCAGTGAGATTACGCATTTGCGCGGGAGAAAGATCGTGATTGAATATCACCAAAGGAACTTCATGCTGCTCAACCAATGCTGCAATTTCATCAACCTTGCCACTACCCGCAAAGGTCGAAGCATCGGGACGCTGTCGCTTGCCCTCAACCAGCGCAACACTACGCACTCCTGCGCTTTCCGCCAGCAAGCGCAACTCTGCCAGACTCTCAGCGTAATCCGGTGCGCCCAAGTCTAAACTCACCAATATTGCTGTATTGGCTACCGTCGTAGACTCGTACATTACTCAGCTTCGAGTGGAATATCGACAGTGCGTGCCGGAACAATAGTGGAAATCGCATGTTTATAAACCATCTGCGTAATGCTGTTTTTCAGCAACACCACATATTGATCAAACGACTCGATATGTCCCTGCAACTTAATCCCGTTCACCAGATAAATTGCGACTGGCACCTGCTCTTTGCGCAACGCATTCAGGAACGGATCTTGTAATTGTTGTCCTTTAGTAGTCATGACT
>JAKFXW010000022.1 GCA_021731185.1 Gallionellaceae bacterium | reverse complement strand
GCTTTCAGATTGAGTTCCTGCAAGATATATTCGAGTCGTTGCCGAGAATTATTTTTAGCCCAATTTTTTCCACCCTCATTTTTTCCAAAAGCATCTTTGCGACTGGCGATAATCAGTTCGTTTTTCATCGAGTGTTCCCATCCCACCAATTCGGTTACGGTTACTTGATAGCCATGTGATTCAAGCAGCAAGCAGCGCAGCACATTGGTCAGGTGACTGCCGAATTCTCGGGTGTGGATGGGGTGTCGCCAAATCTCAGACAGCGCGGTTTTGCTCAGGGCCTGACTTTTATTTTTATTTAACACGGATGCCACTTCGGCCTGGCAGCACGGCACCAGTACGATGTATTGCGCTTGTTTGTGCAAGGCAAATTTAATGGCATCGTCAGTGGCGGTGTCGCACGCGTGCAGTGCGGTGACGACATCTATTTGCTGCGGCAATTGAGTGGAGTGTGTCGATTCTTCCACCGATAAATTCAAAAAAGTCATGCGCGAGAAATTTAATTGTGCCGCCAGCGCGAGTGATTTTTCGACTAATTCAGCGCGCGTTTCGATGCCGTATAGCTGACCCACTTCGCGGTTTTTTAGGAATAAATCGTAGAGGATAAAACCTAAGTAGGACTTGCCTGCGCCGTGATCGGCCAAGGTCAGATTTTTGGTGCTGGCGAGCACTTTTTCAAGCAGGGGTTCGATGAAATGAAATAAATGATAAACCTGTTTTAATTTTCGCCGACTATCTTGATTGAGCTTTCCATCGCGCGTGAGTATGTGCAGCGCTTTGAGTAGCTCAATAGATTGATCGGGTTTAATTTCAGGGATAAGAATCATGCTGGGCACGCGGAACGTCTTTTTTTGGGAGATTTCCTGTGGAATATCGTTCATGATTTTATGTCCGCAAATGGTCAATAAAAAAACTTATTTTTGTGCTTTGTGTTGTTGTAATAAAGTTAGCAAGCAGTGTGCGAGTTGTTGTTCAATCTCCGTCAAAGATGCCTGCACACCGAGATTTCTGGCCTGGGTAACTTGCAGGCCAGCAAAGCCGCAAGGGTTGATGGCGGCATAGGGGGATAAGTCCATATCAATATTCAACGCCAACCCGTGATAGCAGCAGCCATTTTTTATTTTTAATCCCAGCGCGGCAATTTTTGCATTGTCAACATACACACCCGGCGCATCTTCGCGACCCTGAGCGAGCACGGAATATTCAGCTAGCACATCGATTACTGATTGTTCCATTAAGCGTACTAGCTGCCGCACATTAATTCGCCAGCGGCGTAAATCCAGCAGCAAGTAAATTACAATTTGGCCGGGGCCGTGATAGGTAACTTGCCCGCCACGATCAATTTGGACAACTGGAATTTGTTGGCTGGAAATAGTGTGATCTGCATTGAGCAGATGCTCCGGCTTGCCAGCCTGCCCTTGCGTGTAAGTGGGCGGGTGCTGCAGCACCCAAATTTCATCGCAGGTATCGGCTGTGCGCTGGGCGGTGAAGTGCTGCATGGCATGCCACGTTGATTTGTAGTCTACCGTGCCCATGAATTTTACCAGGGGAAGGTTGGTAAGCGGGTCGAATGTAGGGGTCGGGTTGTTGAGAGAAGCGCGTGGCGGCTGTAGCTGGATATCGGTGTCTAAGGCATGGCTGACTTGTCTCATAGCACCATCACTACCATTGGATGGTCGCACAGATCACGATATAGCGCGTCCAGTTGAATTTGTGAGGTGGCGCGTATGGTGCAAGTTAAGCTGATGTATTTGGCCGCTGAACTGGTGCGCATTTCCATGCTGGACAGATCAAAATTCGGCACGTGTTGCAGTACAACATCAGCGATATTTTGGGAAAATCCCTCTACGGATTTTCCCATGATCTTGATGGGAAAATCGCATGGGTATTCGATCAAGCTGGTGGTGGGTTCCATGAGTGTGGCAGCAAATGTTTATTTTTTACGCATAACATTTTGTTTGAAGGTTTGATAATGCTGATGTAGCTGGCTGAACATCTTGCCCGGTTTGCCTGTGCCCACTGGTTTTCCATTCAATGTGGTAATGGCGATGACTTCTTTGGTGGAGGAGGTCATGAGCAATTCATCGGCGGAAAAAACTTCAGCTTTGGCAATTTTACGAATCTCATGCGGAATGGTGTGACTGGCGGCAATTTCCAGTATCACGTCGTAAGTAATGCCGGGCAACATCAAATTATTTTTTGGTGGCGCGAGCAGCACGCCGTTTTTTACCACAAAAATATTGCTGGCCGCGCCTTCAGTCATAAATTTATTGTCGCGAAATAAAATAGTTTCAACGCAGCCCGCGTCGATAGCCATTTGCCGCAGTAGCACATTCGGCAGTAGGGCAATGGCTTTAATGTCGCAGCGCAACCAGCGATTATCTTCCGCGCTAACTGCGCCCACGCCTTTGCTCAGCAAGGTTGCCGAAGGTGGTAGCAGCGGGTTGCTCATCATAAATATGGTGGGCTGCACGGGTGGGTTAGGAAAAGCATGATCACGTTTTGCTACGCCTCTGGTGATGTGCAGATAGAGATACTGATCTTCCGTATCGTTGCGCACGATGAGTTGCGTGATAAGGGCTGTCCATTCCGCATCGCTATGCGGATTGTGCAACTTGATACCGTTCAGGCTGTGTTGCAGGCGGTGCAAATGCTCGGCCAATCTGAAGGCGTGGCGCGAGTAAACCGGGATCACTTCATATACACCATCGCCAAAAATAAAACCGCGATCCATCACGGGAATTTTTGCTGCTTCGATGGGCATGAATTGCCCGTTTAAATAGACGGTCATTTTTTATCCTTAGGTAATGATGCTTGCAAGTGCTATTGGGTACTTCTAAAAATTTCAAGTTTTGATAAAACTACTCAGTATTGACTAAGCGGGATGAAACCACCGCAAGTCATCACTTATAAATAAGACGAGGCGCGAATACAAAATATTGATGCAGTATATATTTTATATGTAAGAAAACATTTTTTTGAGTAATGAAGTTTTATGACGTTGATAGATTTTTAGAGATGTTTTATTGAAAAAGTAATTGAATATTGTCCCAGCCACGTGACAGCACATTTGCTACTGGCACACGTTCCAGCGCTACCAGTGGATATTCGCCAAATGGTTTGTCATCCAGCGTGAGCCGCAGCGTACTGATTTTCTGGCTACTCGAAATTGGTGCAAATAAAGGTTGCACGGTTTCCATGGTAGCTTTTAATTTTGAAAATTGCCCATTGGGAATGGTGATAAAAAAATCTTCGCGGAAGCCTACATCAATATTGCTTTCTGTTCCTTTCCATATACGTATACTGCTGACTGCTTGATCTTTTTGGTAAAGCCGTAGCGTTTCAAAATTCTGGAACCCGTAGTTCAACATTTTTTGTGTTTCAGTATGACGCTGATTATTAGAAGGCGCGTTGATTATTACGGCAATCAATCGTCGTTGCGCACGCTTGGCTGAGGCCACCATGTTAAATGCGGTGTTACCAACATTTCCAATCTCTAGGCCATCAATAAAAGGATCCATCCACAGCAGTCGATTGCGATTGGCTTGTTTGATGCCGTTATGCTGATATTCGCGCAGGCTGTACATTGCAATCATGTCCGGAAAATCGCGCACCAAGGCTGCAGCCAGCACGGTTAAATCGGCAGCGGTCGAATATTGTTGAGTAAGTGCCAGGTCAGTTGCATTCATTCCAGTTGCATTTACTCCAGTCGCATTTGCGAAATGGGTATTCTGCATATTGAGGCGCTGTGCCTCGATATTCATCAACGCGGCAAATTGCGTTTCGCTGCCGGCTATCGTTGCTGCCAAAATACGCGCGGCATCATCGGCGGATAGCACAATCAGGCCATGCAGCAATTCATCAACGGTCACGGCTTTATTTTGGGACAGGAACATTCTGCCGGCAGACGTGTTTGGTCCGCTGTTCTCACCACGCAAAGTTTCTGCGGTGGGTTGGACGTTCTGCTTCAACGTAATTTTGTTGGAACGAAGTGCGCTGAAGCTCACGTAGGCGGTCATTAATTTAGTGAGTGCGGCGGGTTCAATGCGCTCGTTTGCATTGTTGCTGAGTAGTGTTTGCCGGCTGCTGAAATCATAGAGCACATAGGATTTAGCAGCGAATACAGGCACGGATAAATCTGGCGCAGACGAAGCAGGCAAGGGCGCTATGACTTTTTTTGGAATGAGTTTAGGCTTGGCAATTTTCGGCGCAGAGGAAGCCTGATTGTTGGGAGTTTGAGAGATTGAAGACGTGGTTTCCTGAGAATCCTGAGAGTTCTGGGAATTCTGAGAGGAAGGTACTGTGGAAGCGGGCGTTTGGGAAGCGGCTGCAGTTACTTCCTGCGCGCTCGATAAAATAGGTAAAGCAGAAAATCCCAAGGTAGAAGATAGCAGTGTGAAAATTAAGATTGAATGAGGTTGCATATCACATGTTTAATTCACAGGATTGGAGCAGTAATTGTAATCTAATTGAATTGTCAGCTGGGCAAGCACTAAAATACTTACGCTGCGGATCGTCCTTTGGCGGTTTAATGACCAAGCAGCGCTAGCGCACTCCCGGCAACAACCCCTTTATGCTTCGCATCATTTTCCCCACGCCGCCTTTGCTAAACATTTTCATCATTTTCTGCATTTGCTCAAATTGATTCAGCAGTTGATTAACATGCATCACTTGCACGCCCGCGCCCGCTGCAATACGGCGTTTGCGTGAGGCTTTAATAATTTCGGGGTGGGCGCGTTCGCGTGGAGTCATCGAATTGATTATGCCTTCGGTGCGTCCCATGGTGCGCTCATCGACTTTAACATTGGCAGCGGCCTGGCTGAGTTGTGCGGGTAGTTTGTCCATCATACTGGACATGCCGCCCATGTTTCGCATTTGGGCAATTTGTGTTTTGAAA
>JAKFXW010000023.1 GCA_021731185.1 Gallionellaceae bacterium | reverse complement strand
AAAGAAAGCTGCATTGGATTAGAAGAAACTCAAATTGAACTAGAAAGTAAATACAAAAATGAACCAGAAATTATTTCAAGATATAAATCAATTTTTAGTGAGATTAAAAATGACATTGATACATTTGAAACACATGACCCAGATAGAAAGTCGAAGGTTCTGGATGTTTATTATGAAGCCAAAGCTCAAGTGATAATGTACACAGTTTCAGAGCAGATTCCACAATCAAAAATAGATTATAAAAAGAGTGTGCAGGAAAAATCAGATGCAAGTACATGTAGATTTATGAATAGCATTTATATGCTACGAGTTCAACAAGAATATTTGAAAGAAATAGTGGCTCCAAACATAGACAGGCTGCATCCAATAACAAAAGGAAAAATTATGAGAACAGATGAATTATTAACCGAACAATTGTCTAGTTACTCAAAAATAGTTCTAACAAGTATCCGCACGGGAGGCCCCATGACTCCTGAGTTGTGTAATGAAGAAGACTGGACTAGGGTAACTACTGATACGAAAGCGGAGCATAGTTCTCCCGCTGCCGGATTTACCTATGATACAAATGCATTCGTAATCTATAACAGTTGTATTGGCGTATATCCCGGAGCTTCTTTACAACCCCAAGAGGAAATCTGGAGTTTTGCACCACCTACAAAAGGTAGAGTGTCTCGTGTTATTCCGGCAAAAGCGGCACTAGAAAAACTGAAAAAAATGGGCTTTAATACGAGAGCAGAGGATCGAGACTTTGCGGAGGAACTAAATTGTGCCATTCAATTTAGAGCAGATGTGCCTTTGTCTCTGGTGCCACTGCCGCATGGTTCGAAAGGCATTGGAAGAGGGTTTGCCATAAGCAACCTTCCGACAACAGCATGGATTGCGCAGGGTTTTGGAGAATCAGTGCCGATTGCATTGACAGACAATACCTATGTGGCAACGGTGCGCCATCTAACCACCCCCGCCTGCCTTGCACCTGGATCTCTTGCAAGTATGCGCAAGTTCCCAGTACGCGAGGGGCGAGACATTATCCAACTGGACATCGGCAAGCTTAAATACTTGAGTCCAGAAGCGAGAAAACAAATGATAGCGGCGGAGTTGAAAGATAAGGAAAATTCATATGAAAAATGGGCTTGGCCGAAAGAAAAACAAAATGTTCTTGCAAGACTGGAAAAGAAAGATTTTGTAGAATCGGCTGAGATATGTCGCTTCTATCTGGATGGTTCACATATTCTTGGCGTAAAGAATTTTACGCGTGAGTTTGGTGATGAGAGCAATGGTTATGTGGATGAGTTTGATAGCAAGAGTTGGGCAAATACTTTCGACGAAGCGATAGGTTTTGTCAGTTTGAACGAAGGACAGGATTGGGATGTGCTGTTCGTGGATGTGGGTTTTGATGCAATTGATTACTCAATCAAACGCTCAGACGGATCTATCGAGCATTACAATAAAACTTTGCGAATCGCTCATTGATACCTCGTTATTAAGATTTTGCCTCCGCCCATCACGAACCACCTCGCACGCTAAAAATTATCCTGATAGCGCACCGTAATCGGGTAGCGCCAATCCTTACCAAAACTGCGATCAGTAACACGCACGCCAACAGGAGATTGGCGACGCTTATATTCGCTGCTGCGAATTAAGGTAATGACACGCCGTACATCCGCTTCGACAAAACCGCGCGCAACAATTTCTGCAATACTCAGATTTTGTTCCACATAACATTCCATAATGCCGTCCAAAATTGCATAAGGCGGCAAGCTGTCCTGATCGGTTTGATCCGGTCTTAATTCTGCGCTGGGCGGGCGCGAAATGATGCGCTGCGGAATAACTTTGCCTAAGGTATTGCGATAACCTAATGTGTTGCGATAATTAGACAGACGCACTACCCATGTTTTGCTGACATCTTTCAGCACCGCAAAGCCGCCAGCCATGTCGCCATACAGCGTGCAATAACCCACCGCAATTTCAGATTTATTGCCGGTAGTCAGCACCAGCGCGCCAAATTTATTAGACAGCGCCATCAGTAAATTACCGCGTATGCGCGCTTGTAAATTTTCTTCAGTGGTGTCGGCTGCACTATCTTTAAATTGCTGGTGCAATGTAGCAAGATGCGCATCCAGTGCGGGTTTAATATCCAGCTCGTCATAGCGCACACCGAGCGTGGCAGCCATTTCCCGCGCATCATCCAAGCTTATTTGCGCGGTGTAAGGAGACGGCATCATCACCGCATGTACGCGATCTGCACCCAAGGCATCGACTGCAATCGCCAGCGTGAGCGCGGAATCTATGCCACCGGATAATCCCAACAACACGCCAGGAAAATTATTTTTTGTGATGTAGTCATGCACGCCCAAACACAGCGCGCGATAAATGCCGGCTTCTGGTGTGAGCGCAGGCACTTGCTCCCCCGCTATAAACTTTCCAGCACTTAATTCAAGTAACCCCAGCGTTTCTGCAAATGCTGAAAATTGATGCGTCAACGCGCCCTCTGCATTCATGGCAAACGAAGCGCCATCAAATACCAATTCATCCTGCCCTCCCACCATGTTGACGTAGGCAATCGACAAGCCTGTTTCCTGAATACGCTGTTGCACAATTTTGTAGCGCGCAACCTGCTTGTCGAGATGATAGGGCGAGGCATTCAACACTAACAGCACTTGCGCGCCCGCTTTCTTGGCCTGCATGGCAGTGTGCGGTTGCCAGATGTCCGCACAAATATTCAACGCAAACCGCACGCCTTCTACCTCAAAAACATAGGGCTGCTTGCCATGTGAAAAATAACGCTCTTCATCAAACACGCTGTAGTTGGGCAAACTGTGTTTGCAATAAGTATCAACAACCTGTCCATCGCGCAACACCGAAGCGGCGTTATAGTGCTTGCCATCTTTTTCATGCGGATGCCCTACCACGACGGTGATACCATTTATTTTTTTGGCCAGATCATGCAAGGCAGATTTACAAGCTCGGTAAAATCCATCGCGCAACAATAAATCTTCTGGCTGATAACCACACAAACTCATTTCTGGTGTGAGCAACAGGCTGACTCTAGCTTGCTTGGCGCGTTCGCTGTAAGCGGCAATTTTGGCGGCGTTGCCAGCGAGGTCGCCTAAGGTGCAATTGATTTGTGCGAGCGCGATTTTCATTTTTTATTGGCCTACATTTCTTTTAATACAGGTGCGTCACTCGCATCCAGATCGCCGCCCACATCAGGCAATGCGGTTGGATGCTCCAGATCAACGCGCTCGATTTTCGCAAATCGATCAGTAATTTTTTTGCTGCTGATATGCACATCGTCCACATCTTTGCTGGCCTGACGAATGTGGTCGGCGAGCTTTTTCATGCGCTCATCAAAGCGTGAAAAATCTTTGCCCAACTTGCCTAACTCATCTTGAATGATGTGTACCTGTTTGCGCGTTTCGGTATCTTTTAGCACGGCACGTGCCGTATTGAGCACCGCCATCAACGTGGTTGGCGAGACGATCCAGACACGCCGTTTCTGCGCGTACTCCACCAGATCACGATGATGCGCGTGTATCTCGGCAAACACCGCTTCTGCTGGAATAAACATCACCGCGCCATCGCTGGTTTCGCCAGGGATAATATATTTGCTAGCGATGTCATCCACGTGGCGTTTCACGCCAGCCTTGAACAGGGCGGGACTGGTACGATCCGCACCCTCGGCAAACATGCCTTCGTAATTTTCTAATGGAAATTTGGAATCTACCGCGATCAGTCCAGTCGGTTCCGGCAGCTTAAGCACACAGTCCACCCGCGTACCGTTGGAAAAAGTATATTGAAATTCAAACGCCACTTCGGGCAGCAGATTACGCACTAAGCCTTCTAACTGCACCTCACCAAACGCGCCGCGTGAACGCTTGTCACCCAACAATTCCTGCAAGCTAACCATGTTGGTAGTGAGGCCATCAATTTTCTTTTGCGCCTCATCAATCGTCGCTAAACGCGACATCACGCTGACAAAAGTTTCATTGGTTTTTTTGAATCCTTCATCCAACCGTTCACTGACCTTGCCGCCGATTTGTTCCAAGCGGCTATCCACTGCCTTAGTCAATGTGTCGATACTGGTGGTGAGTTGCTGCGTAGCATGACGCATGGTGTCTTGAATTAACGTTTGTCCGGCTTTGCCTTGTTCGGCCAATGTCTGGTGCAATTTTTCCAGAACCTGGTTGCGAGTTTGTGCCAGGTTTTCGGTTTGCGCTAATTGCAAAGCTTGCATGGCATCGCGTGTGGCATTCAATTCTTGCGACACGGAAACACGCAAACGCTCGGTTGATTCTTGTGACGCGCTGTTGAGTCTATCGCCCAATTTATTTAAGCCATCGTGCAGGTCTAACAACATGGCACGATGCTGCTGCTCCAACACCTGTGCGGTTTGTGCGGTCAACCGATGCTGCATAATAATAATTGCAATTACCAACAGCAGCACTATCACGGCGACGATTAACAGAATTTCCAGCATGAGAGTCCTCTACAAATTTAGGTTTGCGTCCGTGCTCTTTATGCTTCTGGGCGCATGTGCGGAAACAAAATCACATCGCGTATGGAGGCACTATCCGTCAGCAACATTACCAACCGATCAATGCCAATGCCTTCACCAGCGGTCGGCGGCAAGCCATATTCGAGTGCGCGAATGTAATCATTATCTTTGAACATCGCCTCTTCGTCGCCCGCTTCTTTTTCAGCTACCTGTGCATCAAAGCGTGCTTCCTGATCCTCAGGATCATTCAATTCCGAGAAGCCATTCGCGATTTCACGCCCGACGATGAACAGTTCAAAACGCTCGGTGACTTCTGGGCGACTATCGCTGCGACGAGCCAGTGGCGAGGCTTCGGCGGGGTAGTCAATAATAAATGTAGGCTCAAATAATTGATGCTCGGTGA
>JAKFXW010000246.1 GCA_021731185.1 Gallionellaceae bacterium | reverse complement strand
GGTAAACATTATCGGCGAGGGCAATGTGAACTTTACTGATGAATCGCTGCACCTGAAATTGGTATCGAAGGCGAAAAGCCTAGTGTCGCTGCGAGGCCCCATACTTGTCGTCGGCACGTTTAAAAAACCGTCGGTGCGTCCTGACATGCGCAAGGTAGTAGCACGTGGGGGTATCGCGGCAGGCTTGGGCGTGATAACCGGGGGCATCGGCGCGCTGATACCACTGCTTGAGCTAGGCAAGAAAAAAGATAGCAACTGTGCCGCGTTGATAAGTCAGGCCAAGTCGGATGCGGGCATCAAGCAGAGCGACATCGCGCCTCGCTGAATGCGCGACCGGGCGACCCCACCACGCTCTGGCGGTCGCATGCTTCGGTGTACGCCCAAGCGTGATCGCCCCTAGGCATCAAGATGCCGCCGCCCTCGATTTTCGTAAGGACACCTCCAAGAATCCAACTTCCGTCGCCATACTACGTTGCTCACAAAAAATTATTAGTTACGACATAACCTAAAGGGTCCTTAACAGCTTTTTTCCGGGAAAATGGTGACCCGCCAGTATTTATTTTTCACCTAATTCATAAAACTTATTCTTCATCAAAATATTCATTTTTTCGCCAAATTGCTGGGCAAAAAGTCGCATTGCTTTGGCAGCCTCAACTTCACCTGTTGCGCGCTCCAGCGTGTCGGCCATGGACAAGAGATTCTGGTGATAAAACTGCTTCATTTCATCGACCATCATGTCACGGGTCCATAAATCAATACGCAAAGTATTTTGCTCTTTGGGATCCCATAAAGAAATCATTACTGCTTTGGTGGCGCTTTGTTCAACCTCTTCAGATGCGCTCCAGTCTATTTTTATGGGCATTTTTTGATCGTCCAGCGTAACGGAAAATTTTATTTCAGATGTTTTCATCATGTTTAGCAGGTTGTTAAATTAAAGAAAGGTAGTGAATTATACCTACGCGCGGAAGCGAAATTATTGAATTTCGTCCAGCCATTCTATCCAGTGCCGTACCGGAACATTAGCTGCGGTTTGCATGTGCGTTAAACAGCCGATATTAGCCGTAGCGATGCCAGTGGGCGCGCCAGATTGCAGTGCAGCGAGTTTGTTGCGGAGCAATTGTTGTGAGAGTGTTTTGTGCAGAATGGAGTAAGTGCCCGATGAGCCGCAGCACAGATGAGCATCTGGCACGAACGTGAGTTCAAAGCCGCAGCTTTGTAAAATGCGCTCGACTGAACCCAGTAATTTTTGTCCATGTTGCAGCGTGCAGGGGGTGTGTACGGCCAGTTTTTGTTTGGCCAGCTTGGTTGCAGGATGGGATTTTGTTAATGCGGCAAGATTATCTTTTTCTGCCAGCAGCACCTGTGAAATATCCAGCGTGAGCGCGGAAATACGCGCAGCCTTCTGAGCGTATTGCAGATCATGCCGCAGGATGTGCGCGTAATCTTTGACTAACACCCCACAGCCGCTGGCGGTGGTGACAATTGCTTCTGCACCTTGTTCGATATGCGGCCACCAGGCATCAATATTTCGGCGCATGAAATTCAGCCCTTCATCATGCGCATTGAGGTGGTAACTCACCGCACCACAACATCCGGCTTCTTGAATGCGGATGAGCGAGATAGATAAACGATCCAGTACGCGTGCAGTAGCAGCATTGATGTTGGGTGAAATTGCAGGTTGCACACAGCCATCCAATACCAACATGCGTCGTGCATGGCGTGCGGCAGGCCAGATGCCTGGAGATTGTTTCAGCGGTACGGATTTTTTGAGCGTAGCGGGCAGCAGTGGCCGCATCATTTGTCCCAGCCGCAGCAATGGCGTGAAGCGAGCGGGGTGAGGAATAACGGCGCGCAAAAAAGATTGCACTAAACGTTGCGACCATGAGCGCGACACATTTTTTTCAACGATTGCGCGACCAATATCCAGCAAATTGCCATACTGTACACCAGATGGACAGGTCGTTTCGCAGGCGCGACAAGTTAAACAGCGATCTAGATGAAACTGCGTTTTTTGAGTGACGGCTTTGCCTTCCAGCATTTCCTTGATGAGATAAATCCGTCCGCGAGGACCGTCCAGCTCATCGCCTAGCAGTTGATAAGTTGGGCAGGTGGCCGTGCAAAATCCGCAGTGCGTACAGGCGCGTAAAATGCTGTTGGCTTCTATACCTTGTGCGGTATTTTTAAAGGTGGGGCTGAGTTGTGTTTGCATATTTAAGTTTACATATTTAAGGTGGGTGTTAATAATCCGCGAACATTCGTCCCGGATTTAATATGCCGTGCGGATCGAATGCAATTTTGAGTCGTTGATGCAGCGCAGCCAGTGCGGGAGTTAGCGGGTGAAATATTTCGCTGTGGCGGTTGCCACCTCTAAACAATGTGGCATGACCACCAACGCGGGCAACTTGCTCACGAATAATATTGCTGGGCAGCGATGTTTTGAGCCAGCGTTGTGCGCCGCCCCATTCTATTAGCCACGCTCCTTCCAAGCTCAACGGCGCGCTGGCGGCAGGCATGGAAATGCGCCACAGTGGTGAGGCATCCTGAAAAAATTGTGCGGTATGGTCACGCATGCTGCGCCAAAAATCATTGTCCCCTTGTGGGACTGCGTCTGCCACTAATAATTCGCCCCCTAATTTTGTTTTGGCTGTGCGCACTGCTGCCGCGCTACCTGACAGCCGCACATATAATTTTCCCTTATCGAAAGCAGTGCCTGAAAGCGGGATGGGTTGCCTCGCCCAAGTATTCATGCTCTGAATCGCTTCCTGTACATTACACGTAAGTACTAGTGTATGCTCAGCCTCATGACACGGCAACACCTTAAGTGAAACTTCCAGCAATATGCCGAGCGTGCCCAGGCTGCCTGTCATTAAGCGCGCCACATCAAAGCCCGCAACATTTTTCATGACCTGTCCACCAAATTTTAAAATCTCGCCCTTGCCAGTTAATACTTTTGCGCCCAGCACAAAGTCGCGTGCACTTCCGGTGTAGGGTCGGCAGGGGCCGGATAATCCGGCAGCAATCGCGCCGCCGAATGTGGCGGTGCTGACCATGTCTGGCTGTGCTGAGTTTGAAAAATGAGGGGGTTCAAAGGCGAGCATTTGTCCGCGCTCAGCTAAAACCCTTTCTACGTCGATCAGGCGTGTGCCCGCGCGGGCAGTGATGACTAGTTCGGTCGGTTCATAGCTCACGATGCCGCGATGTTCTAATACAGATAAGCACTCCCCTTGCGGCGTGCGTCCATAAAACGCTTTACTATTGCCGCCCACTATTTGGATGGGGGAGTGGTTTTCCATGCAGGCTAACACCTTGGATTGCAAGCTTGCGCTGAGGTCATTGTCAGATGTACTGGGTGAATTATATCCAGCCTCAGTGTGCGCCAAAGTTACCTCCATCAGAAGCGCTCCAGTTCAGGGAATGCTGTTTTTCCGCCATGCACATGCATCGCGCCAAACTCGGCACAGCGTTTTAATGTTGGCACAGCTTTACCCGGATTCAACAAAGCCTGCGGATCAAAAGCATGTTTGATCGCGTGAAATTGCAGTAACTCCGGTGCGCTAAATTGAGTACACATCTGCCCCAGTTTTTCTATACCCACACCGTGTTCGCCAGTAATGGTGCCGCCCATCTCCAGACATAGCTCAAGAATTTTTACGCCAAATTCCTCGGTGCGTTGCAGCTCACCCGGGATATTGGCGTCGTACAAAATAAGCGGGTGCAAATTGCCATCGCCCGCATGAAAAACATTCGCCACGGGTAAATTATATTCAGCAGAAAGCGCTGCGATGCGTTTCAAAACAGCAGGCAGATGTTTGCGTGGGATGGTGCCATCCATACAATAGTAATCCGGTGAAATGCGTCCCATGGCCGGAAATGCTGCCTTGCGCCCCGCCCATAATTTTATTCGTTCCTGTTCGTCGCGTGAGGTGCGAATTTCTATTGCCCCTGCCTGTTTCAAAATTTCACCCACGCGCGTAATTTGTTCGGACACTTCTTCCGCTACGCCATCCAATTCGCATAGCAGAATCGCCGCCGCATTCACCGGATAACCGGCATGAATAAAATCTTCCACCGCGCGGATGGTCAGGCCATCCATCATTTCCAGACCAGCAGGGATAATGCCCGCAGCGATAATATCGCCTACCGCTTGGCCTGCTTTGCCGACATCATCGAACGCGGCTAACACCACCTGCGCGCTTTCCGGTTTGGGCAGTAATTTTACTGTGACCTCGACAATCAATCCCAGCAATCCTTCCGAGCCAGTCATCAAAGCCAGCAAATCATAGCCAGAGGAATCCAGCGCACCGCCGCCAATCTCCAGCAACTCGCCGGCTATGGTCAGTACTTTCAAACCCAGCACATTGTGTACCGTGAGGCCATATTTCAAACAATGCACCCCGCCAGAATTTTCCGCCACATTGCCACCTATGGTGCAGGCAATTTGCGAGGAAGGATCCGGCGCGTAATACAAACCATAGGGCGCGACTGCCTGAGAAATAGCCAGATTCCGCACACCGGGCTGCACCCGCGCCGTGCGATTCAACGGATCAATTTCCAAAATTCGCATGAATTTCGCCAAGCTCAACACTATGCCATCAGTCAATGGCAGCGCGCCACCAGACAGCCCGGTGCCTGCACCACGCGCCACCACGGGCACTTTTGCCTGATGACAGGCCTGCAAAATTTCGCGCACTTGGTCTACCGTTTCGGGCAGGCACACGGCCAGTGGCAAGGCACGATAAACCGACAAAGCATCGCACTCATAAGGGTGTAAGTCTTCCGCGCTGGAGAGCACCGAGTGTGCTGGCAGAATGCGATGCAGAGCGGCGATGAATGCAGTTTTATTTATATTGGACATGACGAGTTTTCAATGAGTAGGGCGCAAGTTTTCTCGATTGCGACAGTATATTAT
>JAKFXW010000206.1 GCA_021731185.1 Gallionellaceae bacterium | reverse complement strand
GCGGTTGCGGTAGCTGAGTTGCTGATAGTGATCGTCCAACGCACAATCGCTCCGGGGATGTGTTTCGGATTGGTTGTGAAATTAAACGGATCGCATAGCAATGTTGACGTTTTCGCAACGCTGATAACCGCTGCGGCAACACGATATGCATCACGTGCTGTACCTTGTGCGTTACGCGCTGCGCTTTCGCCAACGAAGTTAGATTCAACCGTTGCTGCATCCGCAAACACAATATCCACACCCGCCGTATCCGCGCCTGCAGTTTGAACAACAGCGGTAGTGGTAAGTGTCGTCGTCGTAGTTGCAGTCAAAGTTACATTAGCTTGGGTGTCGTTAGCTTGCCCAGCCGGAATGTTTGCCAGCACAAACACGCTGACAGTGGCATCCGCAGCCAGTGTAGAAATAGCTGTTGCCGTATCAACACCTGCGTTGTAAATGTTGTTGCCGTTACTATCAACAAATACTTGAAAGCCAGTGACATCAAAGCTATCCGCCACACCCGCTATATTGGTAGTGACACCTTGGTTTACAGCAACCAGCGTGTAGCCCTGCGCCGTGTTGCCAAGGTTGGTGACGGTAAAGGTGGTGATGTTGTTTGAAGAACCTGGCGATACTGAGGTGACGGTGGTACCTATCTCTACCACAGACAGATTGACCTTGTTATCCACGGTGAAGGTGGTGGCTGTTCCTGCGCCGACGGTATTACCAGAGGCAGAAGAACCAATGTCAGCTTGCGCCGTACCACCCACCGAATAGCTCAAGGTCGACAGGTTGCTGATAGATGTGCCCGAGAGCGTGCCCGCCGCGCTGGCCGTGCCCGCCCAAGTGATGCTACCGAGCAGTGCTAGGGCAACCGCCCCAGCGTGTATTCGGCTACTAAATTTTAATGTTTTCATGGTACTTCTCCTTTTAAAAATAAAACAATTGAACTGCGTTAATATAAATCGGGTTAATACTGCTGGTAGGTAATGCGGTGATTCATTGCTGCGTAAAGTCGGTTTCATGATGTGTCTCCTTGTGTTAATAAAAAATCTGCTTTCGGTATGGGTGAGTCGCATATTCGCTGTTCTGGCGGTTCCCGCCTAGCCAGTGGGTCGCGTACGCCGCGTATCCACGGCGGGTGATCGAGCGAGCGCAGTGCCGAGGCTACTGTCATCCCCCATGTGCCGCTAAAAAATTTAAAATGTAAGCGCATGATTTTTATGTCGTCCTATCGAAAATTAATTAATCTTGGCGCGGAATCCCACTTGGCCGGATTTTCCTGCCGCTAAATTGCCTTTGAGCGACCAGCGTATGTGGGTGTAATCCGCAGCAGTTGCAGGCACTTCTTTGCCATCCTTGCCTTTAACTTTGATTTTTTCTGGTGTGGCAAAATTTTTGCCATCAACCGAGTAAGTAATGTCAGTGTTCGTGCCAAACACGCTATCCGCCACCAAGGTGGTATGCAAGGGTAGCGGGTTGTTGATGACGATATCCCCCGCTGGTTTGTCGCTAATATTTTTGAAAGTGGTGGTGTAAATCACCTCGGTGCCCGGTATGGCTTTGTCTGCCGGGGTGCGCTTGATGGTCACCTTGCCTTTGGCATCGGTGGTTTTTACCTCGATTTCGGCGACGTTTTTAAGCTCGATGCTGCCCGCTTGTTGGGCGTAGCTGATCGGAACCATGGCGATATTCAGGGCAAGAATTAAATGGGCGAGGTGTAGTGTTTTCATGGTGGCTCCTTAGGGTTAAAAAAGTTAATTCACGGTCACACGAAATTCGATGACATGGGTTACAGGCGCAGCAGTGTTACCAAAAATGACGTTGATGGTGTTAGCCGTAAAATCAGCATTGTCGGCATCGACCGCGTCAGTGCGGGTTGCGCCATTCACGGTGATGCTGTTCGGCACAAAGTTGGTTTCCGCAGGCAGCGGGTCATTAAAAGCAAGGTTGTTGGCTGTGCCGTTGCCGCTCACACTCAAGGTGATGCTGTAGGTAAGCACCGTGCCGGGCATGATGATTGCGGTGCTGCCCGTCTGCCCTTGCGGGTCTTGAATGAGCACCACGCTTTTGGATACTGAGACTGCAAGCCCCCCAACTTGATAGCTGCCTGTGGTTGATGCTGTGGCGCTATTCGCGCCAACCAATGCATCAACGCCGCCTGTACCCAGACCGGTCAGTGTGGTGCCAGGTGCAGCACCTGCCGCGCCAGCAGTCAGTGACGCAGCACTCAGGCTGGCTCGGCCTGTGTCGCCGAGCGCGAGTGAACCAGAAATGTCACTCACCAGATAAACCACCCGGCTGGTATCAGCTGCCAGTCCGGGATCATTGCTACCGGATATATAGAGCGTGTCCGCATTCGGGCCGCTGGCCTGAAAGCCAGCCTGTGCGCCGCTTTCTAGAAATATCCCGCCGATGGCAGCAGTGACGGGATCAAATTGATCGCCTGGGAGTGAATTATTGCGAATCAGGCTAAAGTTTTCTGAACCATTGCCGATATTGCTTAGCAACATCGTTAATGCGCGACTGGTGTCGGGTGAGTTAACGGCAACGGGTGCAGCATCCTGGGCTACCAGTGCAACGTCGATGATTTCTGCCACCGTGAAAGTGGCGGTATTGCTGGAGGTGGTGGTGGCTACACCTTCGACGATATAGCCCAGCGTTACCTGGTTGGAAATGACCGTGCCCGCAGGCGTGCCTGCCGCCTGCACAGCGGGTGCGTGCAGGAGGAAAAGCAGCGAACTCATGGCTAGACCTAAAAGCGTCACAATCCGCATTTTCATAGTGTAGTGTTTGGTCATGGTTAAGTTGAAAAACGTGCGTAGTTTCCTGAACTTTCAATGTGTTGCAAGCATCGGTAGTAGTTACCCGCTTTCTTTTCTGTCAATCAGCATCACTTTCATGCTTTAAATACGCAATTTTTGTGCCACTCACCTACTCAAAATTTGAGTACGAAAAAAAATTGACCAAGCCTAAGCGTTGACAACCCGGGCGTGGACAATTTGCAAAAATCGCTGTAAATGCTGTTGTTGCGGGTAATCCCTTCTGAATACTTTTTTTTAACAAGCAAACCTTACATTCAGATTGCAGATTGCCATACGTTAAGTGCATTACCTTAATACCTACCTTTAAGACATTCTCGTTTTACACTGATTTTACATTCAATTCCATGAATGCACCAGTTCAAAACGGGTGATAAATATTACCCTGTTTAATTGAATTGCCGCTTCTTTAACTCTGGTTGTAAAAGATCGTGATGCAAAGGATTGCTAGCCATCCATGTACCCGCAAGGGGCGCGCCGTGGTTGTAATGGGCTAAAGCCCAAACAACACACGCTGAGCGATGTACCTGTGCATGAGGTTATAACCGCTCTTGGGTGCTGATACCCTTGGGTGCTGATTTTGGTGCGTTGTTATCGGGAGGTAGATTGTTAGTTGCGCTGAGCTTGCTTGTGTAGCAGCGCGTAGAAAAAGCCGTCGTGCTGAGCATCCGGCAAAAATTGTCCATGTGTCGATACGCCTGCAATTGCGGGCATCGGCATAAGCTGAGCATCGGGTTGTTGTCTGATAAATTCATCCACCACTTGATGATTCTCCTGCGCGAAAACAGAGCAGCTGACATATAAAAATTTACCGCCAACTTCCAGCAAGCTCCATAGATTGTGGAGTATATCGCGCTGTTGTTGTGCAAACCCAGCGATGTCAGCCGGGCGACGCAGCCATTTTATATCGGGGTGGCGGCGCACCACACCGGATGCTGAGCATGGCACGTCGGCCAAAATGCGCTGGAAGGCTTTGCCATCCCACCAGTCTTGCGACATTGTCCCCTCATTGTCCCCTTGTGGGATGTGGGGTTGTGCCGCATCACCCACTTGTAATTTAGCGGATAAACGTAGCCGTTGTAAATTTTCTTGTACGCGCGTTAATCGTTCTGCGTCTTTGTCCAACGCCAGTAAATCAATGTTGGCTAATTCCAGCAAATGCGTACTTTTGCCGCCTGGGGCAGCGCAGGCATCCAGCACACGCATTCCGTCCTGCACATCCAGTAGGGACGCAGCATATTGTGCGCCAGCATCCTGCACAGAAACCAGCCCATCAAAAAAGCCCGGCAGCTTATCGACCGCCACAGCATGCTCAAGCTGTATGGCATCGGGTGGAATGAGGTGGGCGGCGATGCCATGCTGAGCCAGCAGCGCTAAATATTCCGCTGATGTGTGATGGTGGTGATTCACACGCAGTGTCATCGGCGGATGTTGATTACCAGCAAGCAGGATTTTTTCAGCCTGCACACCATACTGCACTTTAATTTTATCTATCCACCATTGCGGGTAGGAGTAGCGTCCTTCCTCGCTTTGCGCTGCGACCTGCAAAAGTGTCGCTTGTTGCCTTATAAAATTACGCAGCACGGCATTCACTAAACCGCCAGCATGATGTTGAATTTTTTTCGCAGCACGCACTGCTTGATCGACTACGGTGAAGGAATCCGCCTTGCTGTATAAAAGTTGATAGAGTGCAATCAGCAGCAGATAGCGCACTTGTTCATCTGACACGGGTTTATGCAAGAGTTGTTTGAGCAAGGCAGTTAGCTGGCCATAAAAGCGCAATGTGCCATAGCTTAAATCCTGCAGCGCACCGCGTTGCTGCGGTGTAGGGTCACGCATGCTTTGCAGCATTGCGCTTAAGACTTGATTTAAATTCCGGCCTGTTAATACTTGTCGTACTACATTACTCGCAGCTAATTGGGTGTTGTGCATAAAGGCTTTTTAATGAGAGCTAGTAATTTAATGAGATATACATAGCGTCATAAATCGTAGCGAGCGGATGAAGGGCAAGGCGTGCGGCGCACAGGAGCCGGAGTGTACATAGACGTACATGAGGACTCCGAGCACCGCGCTGACAATTCCGCATACGGCTTGCCGAATAGCGGATTGCGTGCCTTTGGTGGTGTCAACTTCTCAAGCTCACCAGAGCTTAGAGAATTGCC
>JAKFXW010000117.1 GCA_021731185.1 Gallionellaceae bacterium | reverse complement strand
TAATGGTCAGATTGTTCCCGCCATTATTTTGTAAAACCAAAGCTGTACCTGATAGCCCGGTGACATTCCCGCCAATGGTGTAGGTTATCGTTCCTGGAGGAGATGTCGTTCCACCGCCCCCCCCCCCGCAACCCGCTAAAGTCAGGCCGATTGCAGTGAAAAAAATAAACGATAAATTGCGGAAGCTATTCATTTGAGTCTCCATATAGAACAATTTATTTAGAAAAACTTGATTGTCGGAAATGTTGGCAACCGAGGAGCGTTTACAACAAAGTCGCGCTTAACCACTTATACCTTTGCCGTGCTGATGCTTTATTGCACGTAGGTATAGTACGCCTCAGCATAATGTTAAGGTCAATTACCTTAAGCATCCTTACCGCGAATCAACCGAGCATACTGCGCCATTATAGCCTCACACCTTGCGCAATTTCCACCCCATCAGCAGCATGGCCAGTAACGCCACCACCGCGCTGCACGAATACAGCATACTCGCACCCCAATATTGCCATATGGGTCCGCTTAAAAATCCGCCGACCATGCCGCCTGCGCCGTAGGTCAAGCTACCAAAAAGTGCCTGCCCTTTTGATTGGTGTCGGCCTTGAAAAAAATGATGCACCATCGCCACCGCCGCCGCATGAAACGCGCCAAAAGTCGCGGCATGCAGCACCTGCGCGAACAAAATATGCGGCAGCGAGTCCACATACCAGGCAATCAAAATAAAGCGCAGCACTGCACAGGCAAAACTCACTATTAAAATTTGTGCCAGATTGACCTGGCGCAACAACCACGGCATGGCGAAAAACACCCCGATTTCGCACAGCACACCCAGCGCCCACAGTCCGCCTACCGCGCTTTTGGCGTAGCCGTGCTCAACCAAATAAATAGAATAAAACGTGTAATACGGGCCATGCGCCACCGCCATTAAAAAGCATGCCCCAAATAATGCTAACACCTGTGGTTGCAACACAACACCCATCACTGACTGGCTATCCGTGTGATGTGCAACCACCACTGTCGGTGGAATTTGTCGTGCAAAAACGACGATTCCTAGCTTAAGAACCAAGCCGGCCCACAATATCCAGGCAATGGCGATGTGATCAAACGCATAGCCTAAACCCAGCACGGCCAAAATAAATCCCACCGAACCCCACGAACGAATACGCCCGTAACGCGCGCTGTGTTTACCTAGATACGTCAACGTGGTGGCTTCTACCAGCGGCATAGACGCGCTCCAGAAAAATCCCATCAGCGCAGTAACAATGAGCAAACCATAAAAATCGGTGGTGAAAAATACGCCGATGTAGCTAAGCGCGCCGCCGAATGCCGCCAGTTGCACCACCAGCAGCCGCTTGCCTGTGTGGTCGGCCAGCCACCCCCATAGCCCCGGTGAGATGGTTCGCATCAGCGGCTGGACGGACAATAAGATCGCAATCTGCACCGCATTAAAATGTATAGATTGCAGGTACAAACTCCAGTAAGGCGCGAACATCCCCACAAACGCGAAGTAGAAAAAATAAAAGCCTGCGATGCGCCAGTAGTAGTTTTTATGGGTGGAAGGCATTTAGAAGATCGACTTGGAACACTGCATTTAAGGGCACTTTTAAAAATCCAACTTCCGTCGCCATACCGTGTTGCTCATAAAAAATTACTCCTAACATATCAAACATATGCGTCGTCATAATTTTTTGTTCGCGCCTTGTCTGGCTTATAACCAGCCACTTGGCTGCCGTCTTTTGGCGGCCTAGTGGAATGGCTAGTTGTTTCATCAGTAATTTAAATTTTTAGAGGTGCCCTTAAGAACGACCGTATTCTACACGCATGCCAAATGGATGGGAAAGCTGTTCTGTAGCCATCTCCAGGTATTACTAGAAATAATTGCAAGCTTTATTTGTTATCGTCTCTTGAAATTCCTATATACACCTCCATATACATGAAGTTAATTTTGAACACGCAATTTTTTGGAGAAGAGCATATGGAGCAAAAAGAAGATACGCCCCCACAGCCTGATCAGGATACTGTGCAGGCCGCGCAACCCGATGTTATACCCAGTCTCGAAGAATCGCTGAAGCAGGCAGAATTAAAAGCTGCTGAACATCATGATGCGTGGTTGCGTGCCAAGGCCGATGCGGAAAATATTCGCCGCCGCGCGCAGGAGGATATTGATAAGGCGCGCAAGTTAGCGGTGGAGCGTTTTTCGAATGAGATGCTGGCGGTGAAAGATAGTCTGGAAGCAGGTTTAGCGGTAGGAACTACGTCAGTGGAAAATTTCAAAAGCGGGATGGAGCTCACGCTGAAGCAGCTCGCCAGTGTGTTTGAAAAATTCAATATTCGTGAAATTAATCCCGTTGGCGAAAAATTTGATGCGAATAAACACCAGGCCATTGGTATGCTGGAAAGCGAGCAGGCGGCGAATACTGTGGTGAGCGTCATGCAAAAAGGCTATCAGTTGCATGAGCGGATACTGCGACCCGCACTGGTGATGGTAGCCAAAGGAAAAGCTGTACAGTGACTGCACGGAAGAATTGCTGCGTTGCACCAAAAGCACGCAATCCGCTATCCGGCAAGCCGTATGCGGAATTGTCAGCGCGGTGCTCGAAATTCTCATGTATCTTAAAATATACATTCTGGTTTCTGCGCGCCGTGCGCCTTGCACTTCATTCCGCTCGCCGACTGTGCAATCTTTCCTTAGCTCAATATCTAGCACTTGAAAAAGCAATAATCGCCCTTATGTAACGGGCACCACTCAACTTTATTAAAAAGGAAGCATCATGGGAAAAATTATCGGTATTGATTTAGGCACCACCAACTCTTGTGTCGCCATTATGGAAAATGGCAAACCTAAAGTGATTGAAAACGCGGAAGGTGCGCGCACCACACCGTCTATCATCGCTTATATGGAGGATGGCGAAATACTGGTGGGGGCGCCCGCCAAACGCCAGGCCGTGACCAATCCCAAAAATACGCTGTATGGCGTGAAACGCTTGATCGGTCGCCGTTTTGACGAACCGATGGTACAGAAGGACGTGAAGATGGTTCCTTACAACATTGTCAAAGCCAAAAACGGTGATGCATGGATTAAGGTGCGCGACAAGGATATTTCCGCACCCGAAATTTCCGCGCAAGTGCTTGTCAAAATGAAAAAAACCGCCGAAGATTATCTGGGCGAACCTGTTACTGAGGCGGTAATTACCGTGCCCGCCTATTTTAACGACTCGCAGCGCCAGGCCACCAAGGATGCCGGGCGCATCGCCGGCCTGGAAGTTAAGCGCATTATCAATGAGCCGACTGCAGCGGCACTGGCCTTTGGTATGGACAAGCAGGAAGGTGATCGCAAAATAGCGGTGTATGACCTGGGTGGCGGCACGTTTGATATTTCCATTATCGATATTGCCGAGATCGACGGCGAACACCAGTTTGAAGTGCTGTCCACCAACGGCGATACATTTCTGGGCGGTGAAGATTTCGATATGCGCGTAATCGAATTTCTGGTGGATGAATTCAAGAAAGACAGCGGCATTGATCTGAAAAAAGATTTGCTGGCGCTGCAACGCCTGAAAGACGCGGCTGAGAAGGCCAAGATCGAATTATCCAGCGCGCAGCAAACCGAAGTAAATCTGCCTTATATCACTGCCGATGCCAGCGGCCCCAAACACCTGGCGGTAAAAATTACCCGCTCGAAACTGGAAAGTCTGGTCGAAGAATTGGTCGAGCGCACCATCGCACCATGCAAAATCGCCATGAAAGATGCGGGTGTTTCCAACGCGGATATTGCGGACGTAATTCTGGTCGGCGGCCAAACGCGTATGCCCATGGTGCAGGAAAAAGTAAAAGCATTTTTTGGTAAAGAGGCGCGCAAGGATGTCAACCCGGATGAAGCGGTAGCCGTGGGTGCAGCCATACAGGGCGGCGTTTTGCAAGGCGAAGTGAAAGATGTGCTGCTGCTGGACGTGACACCCTTGTCGCTGGGTATCGAAACTATGGGTGGCGTAATGACCAAACTCATCAAGAAAAATACCACCATTCCAACCAAGGCTTCGCAGGTGTTTTCGACGGCGGATGATAATCAAAATGCGGTGACCATTCACGTGCTGCAAGGCGAACGCGAAGTGGTCTCCGGCAATAAAAGTCTGGGGCAATTTAATCTGACCGACATTCCGCCCGCACCGCGTGGTATGCCGCAAATCGAGGTGATGTTCGACATTGACGCGAACGGTATTTTGCATGTTAACGCGAAAGATAAAGCCACTGGCAAGGAAGCAAAAATCACCATCAAGGCCAGCTCCGGTTTATCCGAAGCCGAGATTCAGCGCATGGTGGATGATGCAGAATCACACGCTGAAGAAGATCGCAAGGCGATTGAGTTGGTGACTGCGCGCAACCAGTTGGACGCGCTGATTCATTCCACGCAAAAAGCCATGAAAGAATACGGTGAGCATCTGGACGCATCAGAAAAATCGGCTGTTGAAGGCGCCTTAAAAGAGGCCGAAGAAGTCGTTAAAAGCGATGATAAGGCAGCGATAGAAAGCAAAGCCGAAGCACTCTCTACTGCCGCGCAAAAGTTATCTGAAAAAATGTATGCCGCAGAGGCAGCCAAGGCGCAGGGCAGACAATCCGCCGAGCAACCTGACGGTGGACATGCTGAACCTGCCAAGGATCAGGGCGATGTGGTCGATGCGGAATACACCGAAGTTAAAGATAAAAAATAAGCTGGCTGTCGTTAAGTGCTAGTTGTTAGTTGAAAAGCAAAAACTGCTGAATTAACCAACAACTAGCGACTAACGTCTAACGACTGAATTTCAATTATGAAGAAAAAAGACTACTACGAAGTGCTCGGTATCAATCGCGATGCCTCTGACGAAGAGATTAAAAAATCTTATCGCAAGCTGGCGATGAAACATCATCCTGATCGCAATCCAGACAATCCAAAATCGGAGGGTTTATTCAAGGAAGCAAAAGAAGCCTA
>JAKFXW010000113.1 GCA_021731185.1 Gallionellaceae bacterium | reverse complement strand
CTGTATTCATATTCATGACTCCACTCCTTATAAAATTAAAAAATGTTTTAAAACGGATAGAACAACTAAAAAACTAAATGATTCGGTATCGAGCCACGTATTTCATTACTTGCAGAAAATCGAAATCGGATAACCCCTGATTAACAAACTGCTCTGGGAGCCATCCGTAGCAATTAGGCTCTTTTCGGCGGATGAATACCGTGCGTTAGCACACACAGCGACAAATGCCGTTAATAATATAGCTGGGCGGATTCTGACCTTCCCCCGAAAACTCGTCTTCCAAGGGTGTCGTAAAATTGAACCACTTAAGGAAGATGATGAAAATACCTAAGCAGGAATACACGCCGGAGTTCAAGGAGCTGTCGGTCAAGCGCGTGCAGTCTGGTCAGTCGCACGCGCGGTTGCCAAGGACCTCGGCCTGATTGATCAAACACTACGTAACTGGGTCAAGGCTGCCGATGCCGGAAAGCTGAACGGTGCTGGCGGCAAGGTGGTTACGCCGGAACAGAGGGAGTTCTCCCGGCTACGAGCTGAAAACATTCGGTTGAAGCGGGAGTAATGAAATCCTAAAAAAATTGATACACCACTCGGAGCGAGGCAGCCATAACCAATGGCTAGTTGTTCCATCAATATGCCAGCCACGTATTTTAGGCCAAGCTGAAAGAATACGGCATGGTCTGTTCGATGCCCCAAAGGGAGGCAATCCACTATGCGACAAGTCGCATGTGGAATGGTCACAGCCGCAAGGGCAACTGCTGGGAGTGCGAAACCTACCCTTCAGGGTGCAATGCCCCGAGCGAAAGTTTGGCAGCTTCAAAAACGAGCGGGTGTAGGGTGAACGCTTTGAGACACGGGACGAAGTGATCACCATGACGTTTGAGTACATCGAGGTATTCTACAACGGGAAGCAGCTGCACTCGAGGCTGGGATACAAGTCACCGATTCAATTCTTGAGTGACTGGCTCACCACTCGGCAACAGAAAAAAACTGCAGATGATCGCCAAGTGGATTAGCTGTACCAAAGTACAATATCTTTTAACAATTTACTTCTATAGCATTGGTTAAGCCTGAAGGAGTGTTGAAGCTTCTGGTGATGTCAAAGATTAATGCGGGCAGGGTACACGGTATTGAAATATGAGTTTGTGATTTCATCGGGTACTTGCTGATGATTCACAACGAAATAACAACAATGGGAGTAAATATAATGAAAATACCACAATACGTGTCGATCCTGTCATTGGCAGTAGTTGGAGCGCTTTACGGTGTCTCTCCAGCACTAGCGGCGCCAATACTGGGTTCGGCGGAAAATTTCGCGGTACTGGGTGCCTCGACGGTGACCAATACCGGTCCTACAACCATCCGAGGAGACCTGGGTCTCAATCCAGGCACTTCAATCACTGGCAGCTCGTCGCTGATTATACTCAAAGGAACGATACACCAAACCGATGCGGTTGCGCAGCAAGCACAGATTGATGCCAACAATGCGTTCGTTACTCTGGGAAGTCTGGCACCTACGAGCGACCTGACGAGTCAGGATCTGGGTAGCGTGGGTACACTGACCCCGGGTGTCTATAAGTTTGATTCGTCGGCCCAGTTGACGGGGGTGCTCAACCTAGACTTCGGGACCAACCCTGATGAAGTCTTCGTGTTCCAGATAGGGAGCGCGCTCACGACTGCAAGCGGCTCGGTTGTCAATGTGCTCAATGGCGGGTCAAATAGCGGTGTGTTTTGGCAGGTCGGCAGCTCCGCGACGCTGGGTACCAGCACGCTTTTTGCAGGGAATATTATAGCGGATCAGTCAATTACCCTGAATACCACCGCTAGCATCCTGTGCGGCAGAGCCATTGCGTTAAATTCTGCAGTGACAATGGATACCAACGCCATTTCCAATGATTGCTCCGGTCGCGGCTCCATCGGCAGCGGACGCACTGACTACAAGAGCAGCGGCTTCAGCGGTGATCAGAGCTTTCCAGTCGCTGTTACACCCGTTCCCGAACCCGAAGCTTACGCCATGATGCTGGCTGGTGCAGGCTTGCTGGGCTTTATGGCACGTCGCAAAAAACAGAAGGTGACCGCCGCTTGAATCACACGCAAATGTCGTGTCCCCGGATGAAATGCAATTAAATCCGGGGTTCTCTTGTGAATCCGAGGTTCTCTTGGGGGGATAAGAAAGTCCACTCAACTCAACAATACGCATCACGCCAATCCGTTTGCGATGCAATCGTGCGACCTGCTTACGACGCTCGTGCAACCGCTCCAATGTTTGACTTCTTTATCCATCAAACTCAGATTAGATTGAGCAACAAAAGTTAAATCTTCATCGTGCCGAGTCTATAAGCACATTTTCACGCCACAGGAATAGCCGCTTTCTCTATTGGTTTATTGCTGCTTGTTTCAGCGTCTGGCCTCAAGCAACGATTCAAAAAAACAGTAGTATTTAACGGCCTTGGCAGTCTTTATCGGCTCGCTTGGCTTACGATGTTTATTGTTTCGCTGTCTATAGGCAGAGACGCGGCACATGCATACCCGATGACAGAACTGCTTACTATATTGGTATAGCTATCTCTTGCTTGCCAATCTTTTTCTTGGATTGTTCAGTGAGCGAAACGACCTATGATAACGGCGTGACACATGAGGTACTTGAACGGTTCCATCCGCTTGCAACGGATTACGTGAACGACCGGGAATATGTGCGATATCGTACAGACCTAGCCGATGATTAGGCGCAGTCTCTCTACACTTATGATAGTCCTGCGAGACACATAAGGCGGGACGGGGTCGTGAACCGTCCTGAAACTTTCGAAACCTAATGAACATGGAGATTTAAATTATGATTATGCAATGGAAAAATCCGCTGGTTGCCGTTGGTTTGGTAATGCTCAGCCTGTTCGCCAGTACCACGGCCTTTGCCGACAGCAAGGCAGAGATCGACGCGCGCGTAAGCCAAGCCTTGAAACAGTTCTACGCACATAACCCGAAGAACAAGGAACTCGCGGACAAGGCCGCAGGCATGCTCGTTTTCCCGCATATCACTAAGGGGGGTGTGGATATCGCTGGCGAGTTTGGCGAGGGCGTCCTGCAAGTCAAAGGCATGACTGTTGATTACTACAACATCACGTCTGCGTCGATCGGACTCACACTCGGTATGGCGAGTCGTAGCGAGATCATTATGTTCATGACACAGGAATCACTCGACGAGTTCAAGAATAGCAACGGTTGGAAAGTTGGCGTCGATGCGGGTGTTGCCATCGTGTCTCTGGGTGCTGGCGGTCAATATGACACTAAAACCCTGCAAAAACCCATCCTCGGCTTCGCTTTCGGAGAGAAGGGGCTGATAGGTGACTTGTCGCTTGAGGGTTCCAAGATCACGAAGGTACAGAAGTAAGAATATGCGTTGTCAGGCGTAATATTCGAAAACCCAACTTCGCTTTTCAAGTCCTGTTGACGAAGTTAGTCGGGGCGGCCATCCACCCCCGAGCAGCCTCTATCTCATCAGGCTCTATATCGAAGGTAATAGTAGCAACGGCAATGAACGGTCGCGATCCGTGAAACAATATCGCGACCGTTCATTGCTCTCTGTAATATCCATAAAAAATATCCTCACTGCAAACTCGACAGACCTTGCAAGCCTATCTGTGTGATACAGAAGCGAGTATGCCTTTTCCCAGCCCTTTCATCTCGCATAACCACTTCTCGGCGCGCTTGTCCGCAAGAACAAGGGAAAATGCGGATATGTCCCCAGATTATTACAGTAAACATTTATTTAGTAGCTCTTGCCTAATAAATTTTGCCACTCAAAGTGAACGAAATACTTCGGATTGCCGCGAAATCCTGCTAACCTTGCCGACAATTATTTTTTCAAGAATGCTGATTTTTTCCTTTATGTGATACAGGGTCTGCTATGCAAAATTACTTAAAACGCATCCTCACCGCGCGTGTTTACGACGTGGCTATTGAGAGTCCATTGGAATTTGCGCCGGGCTTGTCGGCTCGCACGGGCAATAATATTCTACTCAAACGCGAAGGCTCACAGCCCGTGTTTTCATTCAAACTGCGCGGAGCGTATAACAAAATGGCGCAGTTGACAGCGGCGCAGCTAAAACGTGGGGTGATCGCCGCATCGGCAGGCAACCACGCGCAGGGCGTGGCCTTATCAGCACAAAAACTGGGATGCAAAGCAGTGATCGTAATGCCTACCACCACGCCACAAATCAAGGTGAAGGCTGCGCTCGGTCGCGGTGCAAAAGTTATTTTGTTCGGCGATTCGTATTCAGACGCATATGAACACGCGCTGGAATTGGAAAAAAAACACCACTACACATTCGTGCATCCCTACGATGATCCCGATGTTATCGCCGGACAAGGCACTATCGGTATGGAAATTTTGCGTCAGCATGGACAGCCTATCCACGCGATTTTTGTGCCGATCGGCGGCGGCGGATTAATCGCGGGCGTGGCAGCGTATGTGAAGCAAGTGCGTCCAGATATTAAAATAATTGGCGTGCAGCCCGTGGATTCGGATGCGATGTCGCGCTCGCTCAAAGCGGGGCGGCGCGTCACGTTGGAGCATGTCGGCTTGTTTGCCGATGGCGTGGCGGTGAAACAAGTGGGCAGCGAAACATTTCGCATCTGCCGTGAGTTGGTCGACGAAGTTATCCTCGTTGATACCGATGCTATTTGCGCGGCCATTAAAGATGTATTTGAAGACACCCGCACCGTTTTAGAGCCAGCAGGCGTGCTGTCAGTGGCCGGAGCCAAACTGTATGCCGCGCGCGAAAAGCTGAAAAACGAGACGCTGGTAGCCATTGCCAGCGGCGCGAACATGAATTTTGATCGCCTGCGATTTGTGGCTGAACGCGCCGAAATAGGCGAACAGCGTGAGGCGATTCTGGCGGTATGCATCCCGGAAAAGGCGGGTAGTTTCCGCAAATTTTGCAGCCTGCTGGGCACCCGCAATATTACTGAATTCAACT
>JAKFXW010000194.1 GCA_021731185.1 Gallionellaceae bacterium | reverse complement strand
CCTATCACGGTCGATTATGATTTGAAAAAAACCAAGAGTGGTTGGAAAGCTTATGATCTGTTAATTGAAGGAGTCAGCATGGTAACCAGTTATCGCAGTACATTTGCGAACGAAATTCAGCGTGGCGGTATTGATGGTTTAGTAAAAACTTTGATTGAAAAAAACAAGACTGCAGATAAAGATTCGGTTCATAAGGCGGAGGGGCAGTGACTGCGGCAGTACAGCAGATTTCTGGCAATTTGACGATCGAAACGGTTGCCCAATTGCTTGAGCGTGGTTTGGATTTCGCGGAAAAAAAATCGCTCGTAGTTGATTTAGAGCAAGTGCTAACAGTCGATTCCGCCGCCGTTAGCCTGTTGTTGGTGTGGGTGCGCCAAGCACAAAGCAATGGTTTAGACTTATCTTTTACTAATATTCCAACAAATCTACTAAGTCTCGCAAATTTATACGGCGTGGCTGAAATGTTGCCCCTTCAATCTAATCGGGCGGCTTAGGGAAGCACTGATTCAATCCTCCCTTAGCAACTTTCGCACTTCTGCGCGCGCGTTACGATTACTGTCGTTATAAAGTAATTGCGTAAATAGAGTGACCCATTCCAGAATTATTTATCCCAGAATTATGTATCCCAGAATTATTTATCAAGAACAGATCGAAAGAAAATCAAGCAATGGTCACTCCTGAAAGCATTCAACAATCCATCCAGCAAGGGATGCAGCAAAACTACGTAGAAGTGAGCGGCGATGGCGCGCACTTTGAAGCGGTCGTGGTAAGCGCGGAGTTCGTTGGAAAAAGCCGCATACAGAGGCATCAACGGGTTTATCAAGCATTGGGTGATCGGATGCGCGAAGAGATACACGCGCTTTCAATGAAAACTTACACCCCGCAAGAGTGGGAAAAATTACAGCAAAATTAACAAAAAATTAATTCCCCCAACTTATCGCCTCAATTCATCTCCTCAATTAATTCCAGTTTCCGATAAAAAGGAGCACAAGGCGGCAAGGATGAGGCGACGAAGACAGTACATTTGAGTACGGCTAGGAGCCGAAGAAGAAGGTAACACAGTGATCGTTTTTATCGGGAATTGGAATAATATCAAGTCAACATGCAAAAACTAGCGATACAAGGCGGCATCTCGCTACGCGGTGATGTGCGAATTTCCGGCGCAAAAAATGCAGCACTGCCGATTATGTGTGCCAGCTTATTAAGCGCAGACACGCTGCATTTGAGTAACGTGCCGGACTTGCACGACGTGGTTACCATGCGTAAATTGCTGGCGCAAATGGGCGTGAATATCCTGGTCCCACAAGGGGACAATGTGCGGGAAGGTGAATTGAGTTTGCACGGCGCGCAAATCGACAAGTTGGAGGCACCCTATGATATGGTCAAAACCATGCGTGCCTCGGTACTGGTGTTGGGGCCTTTAATCGCACGCTTTGGTGAAGCGCGGGTGTCATTGCCCGGCGGCTGCGCGATTGGCTCACGTCCAGTCGATCAGCATATCAAAGGCTTGCAAGCGATGGGCGCAATTATTTCCATCGAACATGGCTACATCCACGCGCAAGTGCCGCAAGGGGGAAAACTAAAAGGCGCACGCATACTTTTCGATATTGTCAGCGTCACTGGCACAGAAAATTTGATGATGGCCGCGACCTTGGCCAAGGGCATCACCGTTCTGGAAAACGCCGCACGCGAGCCAGAAGTGGTCGATCTGGCACATTGCCTGATTGCCATGGGCGCAAAAATTATCGGTGCGGGCAGCGACACCATTACCATCACTGGCGTAGAAAAATTACATGGCGCAAGCCACCGCATCATGCCCGATCGTATTGAAAGTGGCACATTTCTAGTTGCGGCGGCAGCTACGCGCGGCAATATTGTGTTGCACGACACCCGTGCTGACATACTTGATACTATTCTGGAAAAGTTGACCGAAGCGGGCGCGAAAATTCGTGTGGGCAAAGATGAAATTGCACTGACCATGCAAGGCGCGCTTAAATCGGTAAACCTCCGCACCGCGCCCTATCCGGCCTTTCCCACCGACATGCAAGCGCAATTCATGACACTGAATACCATCGCCGATGGTAGCGCGATGATAGTGGAAACAATTTTTGAAAATCGTTTCATGCATGTGCAGGAATTACGCCGCCTAGGCGCGCAAATAGATATTGAAGGCAACACCGCGCTGGTGCGCGGCACACCTAAACTGGAGGGCGCAACCGTCATGGCAACCGATCTGCGCGCCTCCGCCAGCCTGGTGATTGCAGGGCTAGTGGCAGAAGGAGAAACCATCATCGATCGCATCTATCATCTGGATCGCGGCTACGAACGTATAGAAGCCAAGCTGTCGCAACTCGGTGCAAATATACGGAGGATTAAATAGTTGCATATCGGCAAGGCAGTGTTTTGTGCTGTGAAATGCAGCGACGCTTATGAGCTGATGCCATGCCAGGAAATTAAATGCTCTGTAATTTATATAGCGTAAAAATGATGATCCAGAATTTACGACTTTGGGGCATGATCGTTGGAGAAACTATGTTGTATAAATTACGTTAGACCAGCCACACAATGATGAGGGTGAACAGATGAATCTTCAGGAACTGAAAGAAAAACTTAAAACAACAAATCTTCATCCGATCCACTTGGAAGGAAGCCCCTTAGATAGAGACATGAGAGGCGATATTTTTATTGGAAATCTTGAGGAATATATTGAGGCGGTACACGTGCTTGGTGCCTCGGCAGTTTTTATCTTTACAGAAACGCTGGAAGATGAACGTTTTCAATACGAACTAGAAATCGACAATGAGGAATCCGAGAGTGATGCAGAGGAAATTGACCTCTGCAAGTTCAATCCAATGCTGGAGAAATATAAAGAGCATATTGGCCAAGTCGGTATGTTCAAGTTATCAATACCGGTTCCAGAGGCGCACATCAGCTTTTACATAAACGAAGACTGGTGGCTTGAATTTATCAAACTTTGGAGCGAAACCACAGACCGGATTGATGAAGATCACGAAGCGGCTCATGCCCAACAACGCGCAGCGCAAGAACTGGAAGAGAAGCAGATTCTAAAATCACTGGGCGGCCTCATCCGTGATGAAGATTTTGTTCGTCTTCCCACTCAGCGTTCTATGATTGAGTACGCAAAAGAAAAAATACCGGGGTTGGAGACTGTTGATGCAGTTACTCTGAAAAATGAAATACAGAATCTTCATGCCAAGATTAAGGCAAAAGGGTTGGGAAGTAAGCGAAGGGTCTAACCCTACGCTCAAGCGGGACTGCGCAAAAGCGGCGCAGCCCCTTAGCCCGCGTAGGATGTGCCGAAGTTCTTTTGAGGCGCATCGTTCGAGTAAAATATTTACACTCAATTTACAGGGCGATTCGCACAAGATGCTTGTGCTGAAAAAACGCGACCGATGCGCCTCCTGCGTCGGCAGCATCCTACCGATCTGCTCGCCACCCACCCAGCTTGCCTGCCTCTGCCCCACAAGGGGACAATGTATAATCACGCTGTTTGATTAAATACAACTGAGAGAAAAATGATCACTATCGCCTTGTCCAAAGGTCGGATTTTTGAAGAAACTTTGCCGCTGTTACAGGCCGCAGGTATCACGCCGCTGGAGCAGCCTGAGTCATCGCGTAAATTAATTTTAGCGACCAATCGTGCCGATGTGCGCTTGATTATCGTGCGTGCTTCGGACGTGCCTACTTACGTGCAATATGGCGCGGCGGACATGGGCATTGCGGGCAAAGATGTGCTGCTCGAACATGGCGGCGGCGGTTTGTATCAGCCGCTGGATTTGAACATAGCGCGCTGCCGCATGATGGTGGCGGTGCGTGATGATTTTGATTATGACTCGGCGGTGCACCGTGGTGCGCGCTTGCGCGTAGCGACTAAATATTTGCAAACTGCGCGTGAGCACTTCGCCGCCAAGGGCGTGCATGTGGATTTAATCAAGCTCTATGGCTCGATGGAATTAGCGCCACTGGTCGGGTTGTCGGATGCCATTGTCGATCTGGTCAGCAGTGGCAACACACTCAAGGCCAATCACCTGAAAGCAGTGGAGGAAATTGCTGAAATTTCTTCACGGCTGGTGGTCAACCAAGCCTCGCTAAAACTTAAACGCGCAGGCATCCAACCGATACTGGATGATTTTTCTAGGGCAGTCCCACAAGGGGACAATGTCATGCAACCCAAAGGTGCGCGCAAGTGAACATCAAACGTCTATCCACCCAGCAGAAAAATTTTCACACCGAGCTGGATAAACTACTGGCCTTTGAGGCGACGCAGGATGAGCAATTGGAAGCAACGGTCGCGGCCATAGTGAAGGATGTCCGCGCGCGCGGCGACGCAGCGGTGTTGGAATACACTCGGCGTTTTGATCGACTGAACATAAACGAAGCCGCGCAACTGGAAATTCCTGCGGCAGCGTTACGCAGCGCATTTGAAAATTTGCCTGCGGCACAACGCAACGCTTTGGAGCAAGCTGCGCAGCGTGTGACTGCGTATCATCAGAAGCAAGTGCAAACTTCATGGAGTTACGCCGATGCAGAAGGCAATACGCTAGGGCAGCAGATTACGCCTATGGATCGCGTCGGCTTGTATGTGCCAGGCGGTAAGGCGGCTTATCCGTCGTCGGTCTTGATGAACGCACTGCCCGCAAAAGTGGCGGGCGTGGGCGAACTTATCATGGTCGTGCCTACGCCCGATGGCGTGCAAAATGCACTGGTACTGGCCGCCGCACATCTGGCGGGCGTTGATCGAGTGTTTACCATAGGCGGCGCGCAAGCCGTTGCAGCATTGGCTTACGGCACGGCTACCATTCCACGCGTGGATAAAATCGTAGGCCCTGGCAATGCTTATGTGGCAGTGGCTAAACGCCGTGTGTTCGGCGTGGTCGGCATTGATATGGTGGCGGGCCCTTCCGAAATTTTAATAATCTGCGACGGGCAAACCAACCCGGATTGGATCGCCATGGATTTATTTTCACAAGCC
>JAKFXW010000184.1 GCA_021731185.1 Gallionellaceae bacterium | reverse complement strand
CGCCATCAATGCTTGTGATTTACCAAAAAATCCCACCACGATTTGCAGCACCGATAACAATAAATTGATAATCGCGCTGACCCAGGTGCTCTTGCGCGCAGCCTGATAGCGCACCGGATCGACCGGATCAAACGCGGGTGTCAACTTCTCAAGCTCATCAGAGCTTAGAGAATTGCCTGCCTTTGGTGCTGACTTACTATGGCTGTGTGAGTGTGCGTGATCTTCCATGATGACCCGTTAGTTTTCCTCAGGTAATATCCGAACAATAAAACCCGCACACAAGAATAGCACTTGCGGAACATAAATCAATTTATCATCTACACTGTTCATCTTCTAACCAGACACGCAAAGGAAAAAATTATGGAAAAAATTACCCAAATATTAAATACCGCCAAACAACGCGCCAAGGATATGAAGCTATCCTACGCAGGTGCGCTGCTGCCAGAAGAAGCCCATGAACTATTGCAAGCCAAACCCACGTCTAAACTGGTTGATGTGCGTACACGTGCCGAGTGTGATTGGGTAGGGCGTGTGCCCAACGCCATAGAAATCGAATGGCAAAGTTATCCGAATATGCAGCGTAATGAACGGTTTCTTGTACAGCTCGAACAATCTATCAGCAAACAAGTGCCCGTATTTTTTATATGTCGCTCGGGAGGCCGCTCTGGTGCCGCTGCCGCTGCCGCCACGCAAGCAGGTTACACAGAATGCTACAACGTGCTTGAAGGGTTTGAAGGTGACAAAGATGAGGCAGGTCACCGGGGTCTAAAAAACGGTTGGCAAGCAAAGAAGCTACCATGGTCGCAATCCTGAATTATTAAGGAATCCTGAATTATCCAAGGGGCGACCACTGCACCACGCCTGTATAAGCCGTCAACAATACGATCACGCCAAACACGATCCTATACCAGGCGAACACCACAAAAGTGTGGTTCGAAATAAAACGTATAAAACTTTTCACCGCCCACATCGCGGAGATAAACGCAGCTACGAAGCCCACCGCAAACACTGGTAAATCCTCCATCCGCAGCAATGCCCAGTTTTTATATAAATCATAAATCGTTGCCGCAAACATGGTGGGGATGGCGAGAAAAAACGAAAACTCGGTCGCCGCTTTACGCGACAAGCCAAAAATCAGCCCGCCCATAATCGTCGCCCCCGAACGCGACGTACCGGGAATCATCGCCAGTGCCTGCGCGAAGCCCACTTTCAGCGCGTCTGGCCAGCGCATATCATCAACCGAATGGATGCGCGGATGATAAGCGCGCTTCTCCACATACAAAATAATCAAGCCGCCGATGATCAGCGCGGTCGCCACCGTAAGCGGGTTAAACAGCAAGGTTTTGATGGTCGAGTGGAACATCACGCCCAATATCGCCGCTGGCAAAAAACCAATCAACAACAGAGCCGCAAACCGCTGCTCACCCGCATCACGCGGCAGACCCACCACCAGCCGTGTTAATCGCGCACGATAATCCCAACACACCGCGAGAATCGCGCCGAGCTGGATAACAATCTTAAATACCTTGCTGGACTCGTCGGTATAGCCAAGCAAATCACCAAGGATGATTAGATGACCCGTGGAAGAGATCGGTAGAAATTCGGTGAGTCCCTCGACGATGCCAAGGATCAGGGCTTTGAGGAGTAGTGGGTAGTCCATGTTCTTCCAAGAAATAAGTGGCGATTATCCCACACACAATTAAAGGTGCATTCTAAAAACAGCTGCATTCCCATAAATAGAATATTGCGGTATCAAGGATATTTGCTGACACCCTACTCATAACGGCATAAAATGCAAAAAATTACTGACGTTTCCCCTACAACAATGAATCAGATTGACAAATTTCATTTCTCTATAAATGACCGTATAAACGATGTGGAGGTGGGGTCTAAACACGTCCCGTTAGATCTGCTAGATCTGGATCAGTCGGCAACTGATGACGAATAAGCAGCTAAATTAATGTAGCGGCACAAGTCATTATGAGCACAAGTCGCTGGACGAAAGAACAACTCAAACTTGCATTTCATCTGTATTGCCAACTTCCTTTTGGCAAATTGCACAGCCGCAACCCAGAAATTATCAAGCTCGCCAAACTCATTGGTCGCACGCCCGGTGCAGTTGCAATGAAGCTCGTAAACTTTGCCAGCCTAGATCCGGCTATCACCAGCACAGGGCGTGCAGGCTTGGGTAATGCGGGTTCGCTCGATAGGGAAGTATGGGCTGAGTTTCATGCAGACTGGGAAGCGCTTGCTGTTGAATGCGAAATGCTCAGGCGCAACCTTGATCGTTCAGCACCGCCGGAAGATGAGGCCGACGAGTTGCTTGTACCCGAAGACTATACCGGCGAAACAAAGCGAGTCGTTACCGAACAACGCATCAAACAAAATTTCTTCCGCCGCGCCGTATTGAGTAGCTATCGGGGGCGGTGCTGTATGTCTGGTTTATCCGAGTCGCGCCTATTGGTTGCAAGTCATATCGTGCCGTGGAGTAAAGACAAAGCCAATCGCCTCAATCCAAGCAACGGACTGTGCCTCTCGGCGATTCATGATAGGGCGTTTGATAAGGGACTAATAACGCTCACTGATGATTTTAAGATCGTTGTCTCGAAGGAGTTAAAGCGAAAGAAAGAGCCATTCGTAATGGAAGTTCTCTTGCCTCTGGATGGTCGTACAATTGAGGCACCAGAACGCTTTGCACCACAAGTTGAATTTATTTCATGGCACAGAAGCAAGCTCTTCGTAGATAACCGGAAGTAATAATTATGCTGCCTGCCTACAATCAAGCTGATTACCCAATTTACTACATCATGTCCGATCAACCTGATTGTTGCGGCAAATGCGGGAGTCGTCTTGATTTGATGGAAATTAGAATGATTGATGGTGAACGGGTATTTGTCTCTGAGTGCCTTGGCTGCAAATGTGAAGTGCTCTTGGTCGAGGATTAGAATTACAATCTCATATGCTTTACGCACTGAAGTGGAGCAATGCTATTACATGCTTGTCTCTTAATTCTCGTTCACGTTTGTTATTAACCGCCTCTCTTGCGGCCAGTGCATAATCATCAGGGACGCTGTTTGAAAACTTTTCGAGGGCGCGCTTGGTTTTGCCAACATCAAAAGATTTTTTTTCGATTATGGCATTTGCAATTGCTACGCTGAGGCTGAAAAAGTTTGCCTTGGCAGTCCAAAAACTACTTTCTTGAATATCCAAATTCTTTAACGTAGCTCCTGCCAAAGTAAATATATCAACAACCCAGTCCTTCTTTGGGAAAGCTTGACTGTAGTCATTGAGAAGTTCCATTGTTTTTTCGTTACGATTAAAAAAGCCAGAGATTATTGTAGACATGATATTCAGGACATACATTACGTGAACCATTCTTGAAATTTCGCGTTCACCGAATACACCTAGCCGTATAAATTCATCTGAAAAAATACTAATTGCCCCAGATTTTTTTGCCCATACATAAAGCTCTTGTGGGATGTTCGGATCAACGCGCCAATCAGCTTCTTCATCAGATGCGCCGGGGAATTCAATATCCCCTGACAGCAAACGTGCAGTAAACATATATTCAGTCGAGGCGTATTCAGATGTAAGTTTTTCTATGGTGGTTAGAGAGTTAGAGGTTCTGTTTACTCGCGCGAAAACTTCCTTGATAAGTGGGTCATCGTTTTCAAGGTCTAACTCAACAATAGCAATTTCATACTTTACAAAATCTGTCTTTTCTTGTTCAGTGAACGCTTTAAAACTGCGTCCATTTAATTCAAATTTGTTGTCAACAAATTCAAGAATCGCATTCGTTCTCTGTTGCCCATCAACAATGCACTTTGTGGTTTGCATGCTTTCGACATCAATTTTTCCTCTTGAAAAAAACATTTGCGGGAATGGCAAGCCTTTAAGAATTGTTTCAATAAAATCGCGCTTGTGCACATCTCGCCAAACCAGATTTCTTTGGAAATAGGCATCGGAAATAAGCCGTCCATCCCTTACATCTTTGACTAAATCCGATAGTGGGATAGAGCGAATTTTATAGTGAATCATTTTTAACTCCTTGCAGCAATAAATTTATCAATAACAGTTTTTTGTTTCCATTCGAAGAAGACTGATGACGCATAGATAGCCGCACTCATTCCAGCACAGAATTCTCTGTGATTGCCCGAAAGTTTGCTAAAAAAACTCATCCAATCTGCGCGCTCTGGACAGTGTGGCATCAAGTCTGGGCGAAATATTCCTTTAGCTAAACATTCTTTGAAGTAATTTGTTGTTGGTTTTCCATCATTTCTGTTCTTTGGAAAGAGATCATTTCTCACATAGCCCTCGCTAATGGTAAATGCTCGTTCGACGTAATGCATAAACAGTGACTGGTCGACTACGGCAATATCGATGTCTGAGCCTTCAGCGGTAAACGGGGTGTTCTTTACTAGACTAATACCTGTTTTGGCGGAGCCAACTATTTGAATTGAATTAAACGGGATATCGAAGAATTTCGAAACGTCTAAATAGACTTGAAGCTCCCTGTCAGGCTCTTTTTCAAAGGCTGCTGTTCGGGATAAGAAATATATACGACGTGCAATCGTCAATGAGCTTTCGCCCTTTGCGGACCACTCGGCTATTCTACTTTCAATTGTGATCATTTTTATGAGCTGCGTATTGGATTGAATAAGGCATTATTCTCAATCCCAAGGCGTTGTGTAAACAGAATTTCATTTAACGCTACGGCATCCGCTCACTAAACTGGATGGTAAAACGATTCAGCGCAGCTTTCCAGTCCCTGATCGGCATCGTCCATTTTTTGTCGATCCCAACTATCTCGGTGATACGATAAACGCTATTTGCTCCCTTTACTTTAAGGAAACGCTGATTTATTCAGTTTCGTCATTCCCGCGCAGGCGGGAATCCAGTCAAATCAAGCGGCTGGATCCCCGCCTGCGCGGGAATGACGAATAAGTCAGTGCTTCCTTAAGTTAACGTCAAAAAATGAATTCCACGCTTTGCTATTCAACTC
>JAKFXW010000119.1 GCA_021731185.1 Gallionellaceae bacterium | reverse complement strand
ACACCTTATGGCAACCCCATCTTCACAGCGGGCGGCGACGGGGCGTGGGATCGCCCAGCCGTAGGCGTACCCAGCGTAATCAAGGACGGCACAGCTTACAAAATGTGGTATGCGGGCGGACGTGGCAACTTGCCAGGCACGCTGTGGGATGCAAATGCGTTTGTGGAAGGGGCGATTGGTTATGCCCGTATACCTTGAACATTAATCGTTTGATTGTTTGATTCTTAAGGAGATAAAAATGAACACCCTGAAAAACATCTTGTTGAAACTACGCTTTGCTTTATTGGCCGTCATCCTGCTCACTGCCTACGGTTGTGGGGGGAGTAGCACGACTCCCGCTGCGGGCTCATCCAGTTTAACGGGCACTGCCGCAACGGGCGCGCCGATTGCCAATGCCACTGTTCATATCAAAGGGGCGAACGGGGTTATGGTGGAGACCACCACCGATGCCAACGGCAACTACACCTCACCCAATCTAGCTACCCTCACCGCGCCGTACTTGGTGCACGTCATCAAACCAGCAGGTCTCAATCCTGCGGTAGAGCTGTACAGCATCGGCAGCGCGGCTGGCGTGGTCAATGTCCATCCGCTGACCGACCTGATTATCCGCACATGGTACGAAGTGCAAGGTACGGATGTGGCGACAGCATTTAATGCTGTCGTTCCCGCTACCCCGCCCACCGCGACGGAGCTTGGGGTCATCAAGCAAGTGGTTAAAAATCTGGTGGCACAGTTTTTGGGTTTGATTGGCAACTTGGATTCCACCAGCTTTGATTTAATCAGCACGCCGTTTACCGCCAACTCGACCGGGTTTGATAATTTCCTTGATAACATCCAAGTCAATGCGGCCAGCGGGGTGATTGGCATCAACACCAGTGGGGTGAGTGGAGCGGGTACGCTTGCCGAATATCACGCGACGCTGGCAGTGAGTGGCGTGAATATGACCAGCACGCTTGCGGAAGATTTAAACAATGACTCCACGTTCACTACAGTGTCCACCGCCACCAATCCAATCTCAGGCATCACTACTTCGCCCTATGCGGGGGTGTGGTCGCTCAACTTTACACAGACTGTATTGGGCAGTCCATCGGTATGCGGCGGGGCTGTAGGTGCTACTGGAACACTTCCTTTTGTGGTTGATGGCAGTGGGAATTTCATATTGCTGGAGACAGATGGCTCGGGCAGAGTGATGATCAGCGGTAATATTGCAGCCAATGGCAGTCTGACTGCAACAGTGTATGGGGATACACTAAACCCCAATGGTGGTACTTGTCCGGCAGGCACGCTTACTGCAACCATGACTAGCACCAGTGCTGGGACAGGAACATTCTTGCAGGGCGGCGATGAGGGCGACCTAGTATTTGCGCGCATTAACAGCTTTGCTGGAACATGGACACTACGCTACACCATTACCGCAGCCACTGATGAAGTCGCATGCGGTGAAGCGATTGCCAGCATTGGCATTCCTCAAGGTGGTACCGACACAATTGTTAATGCTCAAGGGAGCTTTACGAATGTGACGGAAAACATAACTGGCACTATTACCAGTGGCGGCATCGTTTCCTTTACCATCCCCGGCAGCAGTGTCACCACTGATTGTGATTACGGCGGCACTGTGGGCACAGGTACAGGTAATTACGCTAATGCTTATGGGACATTTAAGCATAATAATAACAAGGTGTCCGGCACTTGGTCTTTGACGCGACAATAGACCATCAGTAAGAGGTGATTGATAGAACCAAGTTGGTTAATTTGAGTTTTCCATACCACATGTAATAAGTTTGTGGGCGGGGTGGTTGACCGCTCGCAATTATTGTATCTGCACAGTAGTGTTGCTTTACTCAAATGAGGCACTTTCAAATTAATGGGCTAATTCTCACATGGAGAGTTAGCCCATTTTATTTCCGGGCGCGGTAGTCACAGGTGGGGCAGTCAGTTTTACCCGGTAAGTGTTTGGTGGTAGAATTCAACGAAATACACTACATAGGGGCATTGCAATGGCAACTACGATTTCCAGCAAGCGGCAGATCGTCATTCCAAAAAAAGGCATGATCGCAGCGGGATTCACAGAAGGTAGCAGGGTCAAGGTTATTTGCGAAGGACACACGTTGCGCATCGTGCCGGACAAGCCGTCAAACAGCTCAAAAGTGGAAGACGGACCTGGGATATTAGACTACAAAGGGCGTAAGGCCACGCAAGCCGAAATAAAAGCGGCGATTGTCAGCGGCGCGACAGAATCACTAGGCAAGTAGTGAACTGGAGACACCGAAATGAAAGCACTAAAATGAAAGCACCAAAATGAAAGCACCAAAATGAAAGCATTAGATACCAGCGTGTTGGTGCGTTACTACACAGCGGATGACGCGAAACAACATGCAGCAGCAGTAGCCGTTTTAAAAAGAGAGGAGGCACTGTTCGTACCCAAAACTGTAGTGCAGGAATTATGGTGGGTGCTGACCAAAGCCAAGCCTTACCAATTTGCTGAGAGGAAGGTAAGTAAAGTTATTGCACATCTTGCAGGGTTGAGCAACATCGTGCTGGAAGATGCCAGCGTGGTGGCGATGGCATTGAAATATCAGCAGCAGGGCGTGGAATTCGCAGATGCCTTGCATTTGGCATCGAGCATCGGTTGTGAACAACTACTTACTTTTGATAGCGCATTCAAAAAACGCACGACAAAATTAAAAATCCAGCCACTCTGCATTATTCCCACCTAAAAGATCATCTGGAAAATATGCTGCCGATTGCGGCATAATCGCCGATTCTAAAATAAGGCAAGCCTGAAAATAGCAGCAAGCATGAAAACTGAGATCCACATGAATGCACAAACACTTTACGATAAATTATGGAGTAGTCACTTGGTGCGTGCCGAGGCGGATGGCACGGCGTTGATTTATATCGACCGCCATTTGGTGCATGAGGTGACCAGCCCGCAGGCCTTTGAAGGCTTGCGTCTGGCGGGTCGTCGTCCGTGGCGCATCGGCTCGATGTTGGCGGTAGCCGATCACAACGTGCCAACCAAGGGTCGCGCTGGTGGGATTGATGATCCTATTTCGCGTTTGCAAGTCGATACTTTGGACAGCAATTGCGATGATCTGGGTATTGAAGAATTTAAAATGTCCGATGTGCGTCAGGGCATCGTGCATGTGATAGGGCCGGAGCAGGGCGCGACTTTGCCAGGTATGACCGTGGTGTGCGGCGATTCGCATACCAGCACGCATGGCGCGTTTGCGGCGTTAGCATTCGGCATCGGCACATCTGAAGTTGAGCATGTGATGGCGACGCAATGTTTGTTGATGAAAAAAGCTCGCGCCATGCAGATTAAAGTGGAAGGACAGTTGGGGCGCGGTGTGACCGCCAAGGATTTGGTATTGGCAATCATTGGGCAAATCGGCACAGCGGGTGGCACAGGCTATGCTATTGAGTTTGCAGGCAGCACGATACGATCCCTGTCGATGGAAGGTCGCATGACTATATGCAATATGGCGATTGAAGCAGGCGCGCGCGCGGGCATGATTGCGGCGGATGACACCACCATCAACTATCTTAAAGGTCGCCCATTTGCACCTAAGGGCGCGATGTGGGAGCAGGCAGTGCAATATTGGCGCACTTTGCAAAGCGATGCGGGCGCACAGTTTGGCAAGATTGTTGAGATTGATGCGGCAACAATCAAGCCACAAGTCACTTGGGGCACATCGCCGGAGATGGTGGTGGCGGTGGATGGCAAAGTGCCCGATCCGCAGCGCGAGCGTGACCCGGTAAAACGCGGCAGCATGGAGCTGGCCTTGAAATATATGGGCTTGCAGCCAGATACGAATATTGCCGATATAAAAATCGATAAAGTTTTTATTGGCTCGTGTACCAATGCACGTATTGAGGATTTACGCGCTGCTGCCCATGTTGTGCAAGGTAAGCATATTGCCGGGAATGTGAAATTAGCGATGGTGGTACCCGGTTCTGGCTTGGTTAAAAAACAAGCCGAGCAAGAAGGATTGAACAAAATATTTATTGATGCAGGTTTTGAGTGGCGCGAGCCTGGTTGTTCCATGTGTTTGGCGATGAATGATGACAGGCTGGCGGCGGGCGAGCGTTGTGCTTCTACATCCAATCGCAATTTTGAGGGGCGGCAGGGGCAGGGCGGGCGCACGCATTTGGTCAGCCCTGAGATGGCGGCGGCGGCAGCGATTGCTGGGCATTATGTGGACGTGAGCCAAGGAAACACTGATTAAATGTCTACGCGGGTGAATTGCTATGTTGCACGGTACTCGGAATCCGGGGGCGCGAAGCGGCAGATACCGCATACACTCCGGTTCCTGCGTGCCGTGCGCCTTGCACTTCTTCCCGCTCGCCGATTTAATCAATGCTTCCTCAGTTGTATATTTTTCCAACGACATAAATTATGCGTAAATTTACTGTATTAGATGGTTTGGTTGCGCCCTTGGATAGAGCCAATGTGGACACCGACGCGATCATCCCCAAGCAATTTTTAAAGTCGATCAAGCGCACCGGGTTTGGCCCTAATTTGTTTGATGAGTGGCGTTATCTGGATCACGGTGAGCCAGGCAGAGATAACTCCAAGCGTCCGTTGAACCCCGATTTCGTGCTGAATCAGCCACGTTATCAAGGCGCACAGATTTTATTGACGCGCGAAAATTTCGGCTGTGGTTCGTCGCGTGAACATGCGCCTTGGGCGATTGATGATTACGGTTTTCGTGCGATTATTGCGGTCAGCTTTGCCGATATTTTTAGCAACAACTGCTTCAAAAATGGTTTGTTGCCGATTGTATTGGATGCAGCCACTGTTGAAGATTTATTTCAAGTAGTGCTGGCTAATCCGGGCTATCGCCTGAAAATAGATTTACCGCAGCAGCAGGTGCTTACCCCCAAAGGAAAAGTATTTAAATTTGAGGTGGATGCGTTCCGCAAAAATTGTTTGCTCAACGGCTTGGATGACATAGGCCTGACGCTGCAGCATGTGAATGAAATAAAAACTTTTGAGCAGGCTCGCAA
>JAKFXW010000081.1 GCA_021731185.1 Gallionellaceae bacterium | reverse complement strand
CATATAGGTAATCAAGCCGACAGTTTGCCCGCCAATGTCGATACCTTCATATAATTGCTGCGCGATGCGCATGGTGCGATCTGCCGACATACCCAGTTTACGCGCCGCCTCCTGCTGCATGGTTGAGGTAGTAAAAGGCGCGGCGGCATGACGTTGCTTGGCCTTTTTCTCTACGCGCACCACGCGCGGAGGCAGCTTTGCGTTCTGAATATTGCCAATAATTTTGTTGTATTCGGCTTCGTTGGGAATACTTAATTGTTCCAACTTTTTGCCTTGATATTGAAATAACCGGGCACTGAATGGAATGCTGTTTTTTTGGCTGTCGAGATGCACCGACCAATATTCCTGCGAGCGAAACGCTTCGATTTCCAACTCGCGCTCAACAATCAAACGCAGTGCCGGGCTTTGCACACGCCCTGCTGAAAGACCGGGACGTATCTTGCGCCACAGTAATGGCGACAAATTAAATCCGACCAGATAATCCAATGCACGCCGCGCTTGCTGCGCATTCACCAGGGGAATAGAAATAGCACGCGGATTCGCGACTGCATCGCGCACCGCAGTTTGGGTGATTTCATAAAACACCACGCGCTGTATATCTTTATTTTTCATGCCGCGACGGGCCTTGAGCAATTCAGCCACATGCCAGGCGATAGCCTCTCCTTCACGATCCGGATCAGGCGCGAGATAAATATGATCCGCCGCTGCTGCGGCACGGGCGATGGCATCCACATGTTTACTGTTGCGCGTAATCACTTCGTACTGCATGGCGAAATTATTTTCGGTATCAATTGCGCCCGTTTTTGGGATGAGGTCACGCACATGACCATAGGTCGCCAGCACTTCAAAATCCTTACCCAGATATTTTTTCAGGGTCGCGGCCTTGGCCGGAGATTCAACAATCAATAAATTATTTGCCATGGAGGTGGATATAAAGTTATGAGTTCAGATGAAAAATTAGCCTATGCGCTGATACAAGCCGCCAGGCAGGGGGGCAACAATACCATCCAGTTCCAGTTGTAACAAGCTGGCTGATAATGCCTCGACCGACAAGCCACTGAGTTGGCATAGGGTATTGATGTCGATGGGATCAAAGCTCATATGGGCAAATAGCGGATGTTCATCGGGCGTATTTACGATTACATTGTCCCCTTCATTGTCCCCTTGTGGGAGTGGGGCCGCGCCCCCGGCAATCATATGTCCCAGTTCTTCTAAAATATCCTGCGCCGACTCAACCAGCTTTGCACCTTGATTGATCAAATGATGGCAACCTTTAGCTTGCGGCGAATGGATTGATCCAGGAATAGCAAACACATCACGGCCTTGTTCCAGTGCCGTGCGAGCAGTAATCAACGAGCCACTTTGTAAAGATGCCTCCACCACCAGACAACCCAGGCTCAGGCCACTGATAATCCGATTGCGACGCGGAAAATTTGCGGCTAATGGAGGCGTGCCTAAGGGAAACTCTGAAACCAGCACGCCTTCTGTGGCTAATTGATGTGCCAGTTGCCGATTAGCAGCGGGATAAACTTTGTCCAGACCCGTTCCCACCACCGCGATGCTGCTGCCTTTCCCACGTAATCCGCCACGATGTGCAGCGGCATCAATACCGTGCGCCAGCCCGCTGACTACGCACAGTCCGGCGGTGCTGATGGCGAGTGCAAACGCCTCGGCGTTACTGACTCCTTGCGGTGTGGCATGACGGCTACCGACGATAGCCAGCGCGGGTTGATTTAACAGTTCGCGTCGTCCCTTGGCAAAAAGCATGATGGGCGGGTCAGCCAAATTAAGCAAAATTTGCGGGTAATCCGTATCGGCCAAAGTGATTACGTGATTCAGTGGATCATTCAACCATTCCGCTGTAGGAGCCAAGGCTGCTTCGTCCCACCCCTGCGCGATGGCAGAGGCGATTGCGGGTTTTACAAACTGTTGTAAAGCCAGCACCGAGGCCGCAAAAACCTGGGTGGGGCTGCCAAATGCTTGCAACAAACGACGCTGGCCTTCGTTACCCAATCCGGAGATTTGGTTGAAGGCCAGCCATGACGCGAGTTCTGCGTCTTTAAACATCTGCGGGTTCGGAAATAATCAAACGTTACGGGGTGCGGGCACTGTCCTGCATTTCTACGGGCAGTCGCGTTTGCATAATTAATGCATAGGACAGCTTCTCAAAAGTGCGGAATACAAACAGCAAGCCATACCGCACATCCGGCAGGACGATGTCATCTGACCACCGTTTCTTCAACACCTCGCCCTTGCGGTAAAGTGCCAGCACATGCCCGTTTTCCAAGCCATCTCGCTGACCTTTATTAAGCGTCACCACTGAGTATTGTCCTGCTTGCTTTCTCCCATCTTCTCCATAGATCGAGACAATCCGAGCAACAATTTCTTTTTCTGGCGCATGGGGTGAATAATTAATAGGCATCATACTTGTAGCATAAGCCAGTCGATCACCCTTGCGTATCTCCTTCAGGGCATCCGTGATTCTCATTGTGCTGATGTCGGCAAATTTCTCAACTTTCGCATTGCCTAGATAATTAGCCTCATATCCCAAAGTATCACCACTCTCCGGATCAATCAACGCTTTACCCGGACGGTAAACTTGCCATATCAAACCCTTGTCCTGAGGTAAATTACTCACATAAGCAATGTCGTCATCACCCAACATCACACGCTTCTCAAAAGTACCCACTATCGCGGGTGCATCTTTCATACCATCCTCTTCAATAACCAATGGTCGACTGAGGAATGGCCCTATGGCACTGGCAGGTATACTGGGAATTGCATCATGCGCGCTGCGCTCCACTCGAACGGAAGGGGAAAGCTTCACCGCATTGGACAGATCCGCTCCTGATCTGCCGCTTCCAGCCGCTGCGCCCGCACTACCCGTGGTGCTCTCGGTTTTGCCATTTGTTGTGCTGATCGGTTGCGCAACGCTCAGTGTGTTGGTGGCTCGATCCAGCAAAATAATTTCGCCGGGAAAAATCCAGTGCGGGTCTTCTACTATCTCCCTGTTCATTCCCCATATTTTTGGCCATTGCCACGGGTCTTTGAGAAACTTGGAGGAGATGTCCCACAAGGTGTCACCCTTCACCACGATGTGACGGTCTGGCGCATCTTCACGAAGCTGCAGCGTTTCGGCTAAGACAAAGGTAGGCAACAAGCAACAAATCAGCGATATAATAATCTTGTTCATGAGTATCCTATTTACCATTTATACCATTTATATAGGTGTCGCTTGAATTTGCATGAGACCGCTTTTAATAAAAAACGGGACGACGCAAGCACATATGCAACACATTGTCCCCCTGTGGGGCAATCTTCGTGCGAAGGATTAAATTCTGCCCCTAGTCTTTTAAATTAGCAAGCATTTATGGCAATTCTCACAATTCTACAATACCCGGATAAACGTTTGCACACGATAGCCAAGCCCGTGCCAACGGTAACCGCCGAAATCCGCCAACTTGTGCGAGACTTGGCGGAAACCATGTATGCTGCGCCGGGCATAGGTTTGGCTGCGACGCAAGTCGATGTGCATCAGCAGGTAATTGTGCTGGACATTTCCACCACACAAGATCAATTACAAGTTTTCATTAACCCACAGATTATCCTCAGCAGCGGCGAAAGTGAATGTGAAGAAGGATGTTTATCCGTGCCAGACGTATATGAAAAAGTGCGTCGCGCCGAGCGCGTAACCGTACGCGCACTCAATGAACAGGGGAAGGTGTTCATGCTGGAAGCCCAAGGCATGCTGGCAACTTGCATACAACATGAAATCGACCATCTAAAGGGTCGCGTTTTTGTGGAATACCTTTCCATGCTCAAACAAACCCGCTTGAAGGCGAAAATTAAAAAGCAGCTGCGCCAATTGGCCTGATTTTTTAAGACAACCCTCAAAGAAATGCACCCCTACTGCGTCCACTCTAAAAAAATCAAACTCTCACTTTGAAAATTATATTCGCGGGCACACCTGAATTTGCAGCCACCGCCTTGCAGGCATTGCTGGCACATTGTCCCCTTGTGGGGCATCGCCATGATGTTGTGGCCGTGATAACGAGGCCTGATCGTCCGGCTGGACGCGGGATGCACACAACCGCCAGTCCGGTGAAGCAGCTTGCCTTGTCACATGGCTTACCCGTGCTGCAACCCGCATCTCTAAAGTCTGCAGATATTCAACAAACCCTGCGCGATTACGCCGCAGATGTCATGGTGGTAGCGGCCTATGGCTTAATCCTGCCGCAAGCGGTGTTATCCCTGCCGCGCCTCGGTTGTTTGAATATTCACGCCTCCTTGTTGCCGCGCTGGCGGGGTGCGGCACCCATTCAGCGGGCAATTCTGGCGGGTGATGAAGAAACGGGTATCACCATTATGCAAATGGATGCAGGTTTAGACACAGGCGATATATTGCTTAAAAAACGCTGTCCCATTACGACACAAGACACGGCACAAACCCTGCACGACAAACTGGCAGAGTTGGGTGCTGAGGCAATTATCGAAGCATTGCAACATTTACCTGAGAAAAAATTACACCCCATCGCCCAAGATAATAAACTAGCCACCCATGCCGCCAAGCTGAGCAAGGCCGAAGCACTGATCGACTGGTCTGCCTCGGCTACACAGGTGTGCCGTGCCGTGCGTGCTTACAATCCTTTTCCTGTAGCGCACACTTATTTTGGCTCCACTCCAATCAAAATCTGGCAGGCTAAATTACACACAGCTGATGCACAAACTAACTCGGACAATCAGCCTGAAATAAAACAACCAGGCACTATTTTATCCATAGACCAGCATGGCATTTTGGTGGTCTGCGGTCAGGGCGCAATCTACCTGGAAGTGCTACAACGCCCCAATGCCCGCGCCCTCCCCGCTGCTGATTTTATGCGCGGATTTACGCTGCGCGCGGGCGATTCCTTTACTAAACATAGCGACATAAAACTACTGCACGAATGAATGGCTGTGTTGCACCAAAGGTAGGCAATTCTCTAAGCTCTGGTGAGCTTGAGAAGTTGACACCACCAAAGGCACGCAATCCGCTAT
>JAKFXW010000051.1 GCA_021731185.1 Gallionellaceae bacterium | reverse complement strand
TGGGCGCGCGGTGTGGTGACTGCTTGAGAATCAATCGAGACTGACCCTATTGATTTGCTAATCGAGACTGACCCTATTGATTTGCTATTGATTTGCTGTCCCTTAAATTGTTCATTCTTCACCGGTCAGACTGAACAAATGGTTTGCTATAGCGAACCAAAATTGGTACGCTTGCAAAATGAAACAGCCAACCTTGGAAGTTCGCTTCTTCAAGACCGATTCCGGTAATGAGCCAGTTCGTGAATGGTTGCGCGGACTCTCGGCGACAGACAAGAAAACCATAGGCGAAGATGTAAAGACCGTGCAGTTCGGCTGGCCGCTCGGAATGCCGTTGGTAGCGCATCTGGATGGCGATGTGTGGGAAGTGCGGATCAGGTTGGATACGCGTATCGCGCGAATACTGTTCGCACTGGAAGGCAACATCATGGTTCTGTTGCACGGCTTCATCAAAAAACAGCAAAAGACACCGAAGCCGGAACTTGATCTGGCAAAAGAACGGCTGAAACAACTCAGGAGACGAACATGAGCAAGAAAAATATAGGCAGCAGCTTCGACCAATTTCTGTCCGAAAATGCCACGCTCGACGAAGCGACCGCAATCGCCGTCAAGCGTGTCATCGCATGGCAAATCGAACGGGAGATGAAGGCGCAAAACCTGAACAAAACCACGATGGCGAAAAAGATGCACACCAGCCGCGCCGCGCTTAACCGCCTGCTGGATGAGAACGACACCAGTCTCACGCTGACCACATTAGCGAGTGCAGCGGCGGTATTGGGGAAAAAGCTGAATGTCGAGTTGTTGGCGGCTTGAAAATAAATCGTGGTACGTCTTTAATCGCCTCTTCGGCTATGTGCCTGGCCCGTCGGGCACCGATGCAAAACTCTATCCCCTATACGCCCCGGACTAATGGGCAACCTACTTCATCGATCCCGATGGCATCCGCCTGGCAGTGACCAACTACAGGCAAGAGCGTCGCAAGCGTCATGACAATTGCTCCGATTGCTCCATCAAGCAAGCGAGGTGTTAGAATGACAAAAAACCGCATAGCAATTTCAGGACAATCGCATGATTTCCGAACAAACCATACTGCAAGCCGCACAGCTTTTAGGTGAAGCCGCCAAGCCAGCCAGAGTCATTCTGTTTGGCTCGTATGCACGCGGCGACGCACAGGAAAATTCTGATCTGGATTTTCTGGTGATCGAGCCGGAGCTGCACGACAAGTTCAACGAAATGGTACGTTTGAGGCAAGTGCTGCGCCCTTTAAGAGTGCCGGCGGATGTGTTGGTCTATTCGCAGGCGGAAATCAACCAGCAACAAGATGCCTGCTCAACTGCCGTCTATTGGGCATTGCGCGAAGGCAAGGTCTTGTATGACACCAACCCATTGATCGGGCGCGCAGCTTGCCGAGCGCGACATGATCTCGTTTCGCGCGTTGAGCGGGCATCCCGAAGTTGACGTTTCAGCAACGGGATTTTTCGCCCAGCAAGTCGTGGAAAAATGCCTTAAGGCAGTTGCCGAATATCACGGCATCGTGTTTCGCAGAACGCATGACGTGGACGAACTCGTCGACCTGCTGTTGCAACATCAAGTAACCATGCCATTCCCATCCGACCAGTTCAGTATGCTCAATCCATTTGCGGTTATCCTGCGCTATGAAGAAACGCCCTATGTCAGCATCTCGTTGACAGAGATGAGCAAGCTGGTTGACCTGGCCCATCAATGGGCGCGCGGTGTGGTGACTGCTTGAGAATCAATCGAGACTGACCCTATTGATTTTTAGGCAGAAAATAATTCTCAACCCGGCCTCTTAAATTGGAAAACGTTATGGCAAACAGCCAAATCAAACCCTCTGATTTTATGAGGGCACGACGACCTGAGTTGTACTCGGATACTGTGTTTGTTGACGAGCCTACATTGAATCGAAGCCAATTCGAGTTTCATCTTGATACCCTTACACAACGAAAAGACGAAATTCGTTTTGAGCATTTTTGCCGAAGATTGGCAGAAAAAGAGCTTTGTCCAAATCTCCTGCCACAGACCGGCCCCACGGGCGGGGGTGACAGCAAGACCGATGCAGAAACTTATCCCGTTGCCGATTCCATTGCTGAACGTTGGTATGTGGGCGACCCAAGCCGAGCTGCCCAAGAGCGTTGGGCATTTGCTTTTAGCGCAAAAAAAGATTGGCGTTCCAAGGTGAAAAGCGACGTAAAAAAGATAGCCGAGACGAAACGTGGGTATTCCCTCATTTATTTCATTACCAACCAATCTGTTTCTGACCGCAATAGAGCAGCTATAGAAGATGAATTAAGTCAGCTATGGAGTGTGCCTATCCGTATTCTTGATCGAACTTGGATCGTTGAAAAAGTAATTCAAAATAAGCGCTGGGAGGTCGTGTATCAAACACTCGATATTGATGTGCCTCGCATAGAACGCAGGCAACTACACGGCCCACAAGATGCTGGTCGATTACTCGAACTTGAAGAGATTGATCGTCAACTTGAAAATTCAGAGCGCTATCAAGGAGCAGATTATCAGTTATTTGAGGATTGCTTACATACAGCCTTGCTTGCTCGCGGGCTTGATCGCCCAAGGACAGAAATTGATGGCCGTTTTGATCGCGCAGAACGAATAGCCAGAAAAAGCGGAGGCGCGAAGCAACTATTTCGAGTCGTATACAACCGCGCCTGGACAGCGTACTGGTGGTTCGATGATTTTGATGAACTGGATCGATTATATAAAGTTGCTGAACCTCTCGCGCTAGATGGTGAATGGATATGGGATCTGGAAAAGCTGGTAAACTTGTGGCAAGTCAACAATACTTCGAGGCTTATATATCAGGCTCGACATGATGTAGAAAACTGGAAAGAACACACATCAAAGCTACGTGCGGCCATATTGCGTCACACAACTGATGTAGGTAAACCTACAAGTACTCTTTGGGCACGAACCCAACTTGTACTAATGGATTTGGTTGAGGCTGTTGGTAAACGGGATACGCTTCCTTCTGTAATTTCAAATATTAAAGCAATAATTGGCGAGGCTGAGGGTCACCTAGATTATCCAGTGGAACTAGTCATTCAGGTTGTTCGCGAACTGGGTCAGTTATTAGGCAATGAGGAAGCATTCGATGAGCTTTTCGAAATTGTTATCCAATTCCAGAGCAAGCGATCCAGCGATGCCGAACAAGGAAGTTTAAGATTAGAGCGTGGCTTCCAAAAACTTCAATCTGGTAAACCATACGAGGCTATCGAGCAATTTTCTAAAGCACAAAATCTACTGGTACAAGAAGAACATAAAAATGAGTTCATACAGGCGGTAGTCGGCGCAGCGTTAGGATACGAAGCAGCTGGATTATTATGGGCTGCAAGAGCAAACCTAGTTTTTGCTCTTGATCGTGTACTTTACGAGTTTCACAAAACCGGGCATATAGCTCCACAAGCTTTACCTTTGTTACGGAAACTAATATGGCTTGAGCTTCAACTTGGGCGAGCACTCTGTGTGCTTATTTGGGTCGACTGGCTTAATGTTCTTGGCAATGCCGTAGAGTTGGATGATTCGTCCCGGCAAAATCTTGAAGAAGAATTTGGGATGATGGATGCCGTCTTTGGCATTTTGGTGTTGAGGACACGCTTTTCAGACTGGCCTAGATTGGATCGTATGGCGGCTCTTTTAGAAAAAAAGGGGCTGCTCATGTCACGCGGTGCCGCCTTGTTTGTTCTGGGTTATGAAGATGTATTTCGGGCAGAGTATAAACAGGAAGATAGTGATCTGGTGAAATTTTTTTCCACGTGGTTAGAGCAGCCAGCCGCTGCAGACTTGCCATCCGAAACAGAATGGCATCTTGATCGATTAGTGACCATGCGTACCGTCATTATTGGTTGTGAAATTGAATTAGTTGCTGAGAATAGGACAACGACCCTTCTATTAGGCGAAGTGATTCTGGCTTTCTTGGAGTCGATTTTTTCAACCTTGATTAGATTGAGAGGTCATTACTCACTTCGCTCAAATGTGAAGGTGGAAATAAAACAGTCCGAGTATGCGAAGACCCCATTTAGTCACCGAGTTGTGGAAGATGATTGCGGAGAGACACATATTATTATTGCGCACACTGTATTGCCGTTAGATCAGATGAATTTACGTAGTGATTACCAGAATGCTTTACGTGATTTGTTGCTCGATTTCATCAAAGAACTTCAAATACAATTTTCTCAAGAGTCTCTTGAGGAGATTTTCGAAAATCAGCGAGCATTGGATCGAGCAATGCTGGCTGCGCAGTCATTAATCGCGCTTACTAATGTTCTGACCTTCAAGCCAAAATATCAGATAGCTGATTGGTTCGATGAGAACTTAACGGAAAGCTTGATGTTGATACGTACAGAGCCTTGGAAGAAAGTTGAGGTCCAACTTAGTAAGCAAGATAGGAGTAGTAGTGGCACACCAAAATTTGCCGAAGGGCCGCCTCCAGCCGGAATGTTTGGGGTGGATGCACTGAAACACCGCGATCTCCGAGTCTATTCTCCGATAAACATGCACCTATGGGATAAAGCGCGGTGGCGTGGCCTTGGGTTTGCCATCTGGCCGGGTGAACCATCGGTGCCTGAGCTTGTGTTAATGTTTGAAAACTTGGAGGCTGGAATTAAAATTTTCCGAGGTTGGCATAAACGCTTAGGAAAAATAGACCAAGATGAATGGATTAGTTTGACTATCATTACTGGGACAGATCAAAACTATCCAGCACACTATCGAGTTGCCATTAGTGTAAATTCAAACCTACTATTTAAGGAAGGGCAGCAGGCCGCATTTGTTTTGCGTATGCAAGATATGACGCCATCCGACAACACAAATCTTGAGCGCTTCATTGGATTATTCGAAAAATCTGGTTACTACCGTTTATCACTTGGGCAAATGATTGATCGCCAAATGGCACCATATAACGGAAGTGAATTTTCAATACAGAAACGCCAACTTCGAATTGTTCCAGCATGGCAGATTGGACCAAACGATCCAGCAAGTGGCGCGCTAGGAGGAATTGAGAACCCCATCATTCCACCCGAGGTAAATGACCCACCTTTCATC
>JAKFXW010000071.1 GCA_021731185.1 Gallionellaceae bacterium | reverse complement strand
GTCTAGCAGTGCCCGCTACCATCGCCAATCTATTTATCTTTACCAGATGCTGCTCTTCCCTCCAAACCTTATCGGCTCCTACTGAAACCACCCCCATAAAAGTAGCGTTTTGTTGGCAGCCTGGACAGTAATAATCCACTGTCCTTGCAAACAATAAAATGGCTTCGATAGCCTCATAGATATCTGCCCCTAATTGAACAGGTCTGTACAAGGGAAGATTAAGCAACCAATCTTCAACAGGGAAAGCATCTTCATTCATCATTAACTCCTGTCGTAAATTATCCCTAGTTGTAGCAAGTATAGCGTGCGCTACGCGCACGACTGAAGTAACACCATTTACACTAACTCTTTACAACGTGCGCCCCACCGCTTTCGCAATCGCATCCAACGTACCCATCAACTTTTTCAACTCTGCCGGGGTCAATGCCTGATCGGCATCGCACCAGGCATCAACCGGATTCAAATGCATTTCGACCAACAATCCATCCGCTCCCGCTGCACGTGTGAATTCCTGTTTATACAAAATTCAGGACACCTCCAAAGTTATAGCAGGCTACACGGCTGCATGATGCCCCTGCTCCACCGAAAGTTTCATGCCAACTGCTTTTAACACAGCAAGCAGCGTTTTGAGTGTCGGATTCCCTTTGGCGGATAAAGTCCGGTAAAGCGATTCGCGGCTGATGCCCGCTTCAGCGGCAACTGCGCCCAGCCCGCCATATGCTTCTGCAACTGTGCGAAGCGCGAGCAGGCCTGCTGCGCGGTCATCTGGGTTGTCGAGTGATTCCATGGCGGCTTTCAGATACTCGACGGCCAACTCGCGATCTGCGCGCAGCTCGGCCACTTCCCTAACATGGTGGGATACCGCCGCTTTTATTTTCTTGCTCATGTTTGCCTCCTTTTCCAATCCGCCCAATATTCTTTTGCGGTTTTAATATCTGCTGATTGTGATTTTTTTGTTCCACCACACAGCAGGATCACAACTGACTGTTCATGACGACTAAAGTACACCCGATAGCCCGCACCAAGATGTTCTCGCAATTCCTGCACACCCTCGCCCACTGCGTCGCAATCGCCGAAGTTACCTGCTTCCAAACGTTTGAGGCGGACGCGGATCTTTGCCTGAACCTGCTTGTCGCGGAGCGAATATAGCCACTCGGTAAACGGCTCTTTTCTATCTTCGGACTGATAACGAAAGACTTCTATCATGGGAGCAATGTAGCTTAAAAGCTACTTGGTTGCAAGCCTTAATAAGGGCTGGTTTCAAGCCTGCCTCTACAGCGTCCGCCCCACCGCTTTCGCAATCGCACTCAGCGTACCCATCAACTTTTTCAACTCTGCCGGAGTCAATGCCTGATCGGCATCACACCAGGCATCGACTGGATTCGGATGCATTTCGACCAGCAAACCATCCGCGCCTGCGGCAATCGCCGCTTGCGACAAGGCCGCCACCATCCACGCTTTACCGCCCGCATGTGAGGGATCAACAATCACCGGTAGATGGGTTTCTTTTTTCAGCACGGGGATGGCGGTTACGTCCAATACGTTGCGGTAGTAGGTTTCAAACGTGCGGATGCCGCGCTCGCAGAAAATAATATTATGGTTGCCACCTGCTGCGATGTATTCCGCTGCCATCAACCATTCCGAGATGGTGGCAGACATGCCTCGCTTCAAAATTACTGGCTTGTTGATGCGCCCCACTTCTTTGAGTAAATCAAAATTCTGCATGTTGCGTGTGCCGATTTGAATCACGTCCACATCGTGATCCAGAAAAGTATCCAGCATCCGTATGTCCATCAACTCGGTGACGATCGGCAATTTATATTGGCTGGCGGCTTTGCGGAACATGTCCAGTCCTTCCACGCCCTTGCCCTGAAAAGTATAAGGGCTGGTACGCGGTTTGAACGCGCCGCCGCGCATTAAGCGGCAGCCTGCTTCATGCACAAATTTCGCAGATAAATCCATCTGCTCCTGTGTTTCCACCGAGCACGGCCCCGCAATAATTTGAATCTGGTTGCCACCCAGTGGAATGCCAGAAATATCGACTACGGTATTTTCTTTGTGTGATTCGCGCGACACGATTTTGTATTGTTTGGCGATGTGCATCGCCGACTCCACGCCCGGTAGTGGCGTGAACATTTCTTCGGTGAGCGGACGTTCATCGCCGATTGCGCCGATCACGGTGCGCTCGATGCCGCGTGAGATATTTGCTTGCAGCCCAGCGGCTTCCAGTCGTTTTACCACTGCGCCAATTTGTTCGTCCGTCACATCTCTATGCATTACTATAATCACGCTGCTTCTCCTAAAATTTGCTGCCCAATATTTTTTCCCAATATTATTTCTAGGGCAGATAAAAATTTTTCGTTTTCAGATTCCAGACCAATGCTCACGCGCAAATAATTCGGCATGTCGTAATTCGCCACGGGGCGGACAATGATGCCCAACTCCAATAAGCGACGATATGCCTGACTAGCATTCAATTTATTTTGGGCATTCGCGATTTTAAAACAGACAAAGTTGCCTAACGACGGAATAAATTCCAAGCCCAATTTGCGGAAGCCTTGCGTGACTTGTGCCATGCCGCGTTGATTCATTTCGCACGTTTGCCTGACAAAATCCAAATCACCCAAAGCCGCTACGGCTGCCGCCTGCGCCACACTGTTCACATTAAACGGTTGGCGCACACGATTGAGCATATCCGCCACTTCGCTGTGCATCAGCGCATAACCAACGCGCAATCCAGCCAAACCATACGCCTTGGAAAACGTGCGCGAGATGATTAAATTAGGAAATTCATTTAGTTCCCTCAAAGGGGATGCCATTGGGTGCCCAACGGCTTCGCCGTTACCCTTGTGCAGCCAGCTCACCGCATCGTAACGCAAATTTTCGGGCAAGTATTCGTTGTAGGCTTCATCTAACACCACCAATATATTTGATGGCAGGGCGCGCATAAATTGCAGTAATTCTGCCGCGCTTAAAAATGTGCCGGTTGGATTATTCGGGTTAGCGATGAACACCATTTTTACTTTGTGCTGCACGGCGGCATGCAACATGGCAGGCAAGTCGTGACCAAAATCCTTGGTGGCAGGCACACTGATTCCCGTCGCACCCACAGCTTGCGTGGCTAATGCGTACACGGCAAAAGCATGGGCGGCATACAAGGCTTTATCGCCCGGTGCAAGAAACGCACGCGCGGCTAATTCCAATAAATCATTTGAGCCATTGCCGAGCACGATGTTGGCTGTGTCAATTTTATAGCGCTGCGATAAAGCCGATTTCAGCTCGAAGCCATTGCCGTCTGGGTAGCGTGCGATGTCATTAATTGCCTCGTGCATTGCGGCAATCGCACGCGGGCTGGCACCCAAAGGATTTTCATTAGAAGCCAGTTTTACAATGCCGCTGATGCCTAACTCGCGTTCCAGTTCGGCAATGGGCTTGCCGGGCTGATACGGTGCAATGGCGCGAATGTACGGTGGTGCTAATTCAGAGTAATTCATAAAAATCCAGATTTCATCCCAACTGATAGAACAACTAGCCATTCCACTAAGTTGCTAAATAACAGCAACCAAGTGGCTGGTTATGCTGCGTTACACAAAAAAATCTCTTGCTTACATATACCCCATATGCTGCGCCGCGATATTTTTTTGCGCGCCTTGCTGACGATTCCGCACGGGCTATTTTCGCCCGTAGCGGATCGGCGTCCCCTTGTGGGGCATTTGGGCGAACTCTGAATTTTTGGATAGTTTCATTTTTCCAAAAACCAAAAGTTAAACTGCGACCGGATACGAACCCAGCACTTTTAAAAATGACGCAACTTGTTTTAATTCAGCCAGTGCGGCTGCCACTTTGACATCGCTCTGATGCCCTTCTATATCGACAAAAAAAACATATTCCCACGTGCCGGAACGCGCTGGCCGTGATTCCAATTTAGTCATACTGACACCGTGCCGAGCCAGCGGAACCAGCAAATCATGCACCGCACCCGGGCGATTGGCGGCGGTCATCACCAGCGAAGTTTTGTCGATGCCAGAAGGTGCGATTTGTTGATTACCCAGCACTAAAAAACGTGTGGTGTTATTGGGTTCATCCTCGATATTTCTGAGTAGCACATCCAAACCAAAAATCCCGGCAGCGCGCTCACTGGCTATCGCTACACTATGAAAATTTTCTGCGGCCAGCCGCGCAGCTTCCGCGTTGCTAGACGTGGGTATACGTACCGCTTGTGGCAGATTCGCGTTCAGCCATCCTTGACATTGCCCCAGTGATTGCGGGTGCGAATACACGGTTTTAATCGCGCTCAAATTATTCTGTTTTTTAGATTTGACCTGTCCCAACAAACACTGGTGAATAGGCATCACCACTTCGCCGCAAATTTGCAGAGAGCTTTGCAGTAGCAAATCCAGCGTACGTCCTACCGCGCCCTCGGTAGAGTTTTCGGCTGGCACCACGCCATATTGTGTAGCACCACTTTCCACGATGCGAAACACCTCATCTATCGTTGCACAAGGATTTCCCGCCATCGCACTGCCAAATCGCTTCAAAGTTGCCAGCTCGCTGAACGTGCCATCGGGCCCCAGATAAGCCACGGTCAGCGCCTCTTCCAGCGCACGGCATTGCGACATCACTTCGGTAAAAAGTTGCACTACGGCGGCATTACTTAACGGCCCTGCGTTGTACGCTTGCAAACGTCTGAGTATCTGCGCCTCACGCTCGGGACGCAGAATTTTTCCGTCTTCTTTAAGGTGACCTATCTGCTGTGCGAATCCCGCACGTTGATTTAACAACTTGAGTATTTCATCATCAATACTGTCTATTTTTTCCCGGCACTGTTTAAGTTTTGCACTCATCCCCGCCCCCTTTTTTCTTACTCGCCATCATGTTCAAATATTTTCCGGCCTTCAGTCTTGCAACGGTAAATCGCGCACCATCAATACACCAGGAATAGCGGCTATCTGCGCGATCAATGCCGCAGGTGCAGCACTATCAATATCCACCAAGGTATACGCCATTTCGCCGCGCGACTTATTGAGCATGTTGTGAATATTAATGCCCGCCGCCGCCAACGCAGTAGAAATCTGCCCCAGCATATT
>JAKFXW010000145.1 GCA_021731185.1 Gallionellaceae bacterium | reverse complement strand
GTCACCCAAAGACGGTGACATAAGCCGCTGGTTAACGCTGGGTAAGTCATTGGTTATAGCCATCCCACTAAGCAACCAAAAGACGGTTGCAAAGTGGTTGGTTATAGCCGTACTCAAATGTACTGTCTTTACCCGCAAGCACTAAAAGTACGCAATCCGCTACGGGCTAAAGCCCATGCGGAATTGTCAGGGGTAGACCGTGGTTGTACCAAAGGCAGGCAATCCACTACGCAGCAAGCTGCATGTGGAATTGACACTAAAGCCGATGAATCGGCAACAACCACGCACCGTCGCCTCATCCTTGCCGCCTTGTGCTCCTGTTTATCAGAAATTAGAATAAGCTAGCGGCGTTGCACAACCTAACATTCGTGTGCCCAAAAAACTTTTTGCCAAGCGCAAAAAATTATGATAGATTAATTTAGCATCATGGGTGGCATGGGGGTTAAACTCGGAAAAGCCATAATTGGGCGAGTGGTCGCTAGGCTGTTTTGGTTAAGAGAAGAGGAAGCTTGATGTTCATCGCCCACCGCCCATCGCCCACCGCCCATCGCATACCACATACCGCATTTAAATCACCATCTGCACTCAGTTCCACAATCCCGCAGCTTTCTAACCCGCGCACCTTGGCGGGCAGTGTTACGCCTGACATCAAGATTGGCCTGGCATCAAGGTTGGCCTGGCATCAAGGTTGGCCTGACATCAAGGTTGTTAGGGTGGGCAGCAAATTGCTCACCCTCCACGCCACCATGTTCGCCCCACAAAAGCTGCGTCCCTATCCGGCGCAAATTGGCATCAATCCATTTGTGCAACACACACGCAATTTCGCCATCACCGCGTTATCCAACTCACACAACAATTTTTCAATGAACTTAAACGGAGCTTTGCAACCATGAAAACGATTGAATTCCTGCTGGTCATGCTTTTTAGTATTACCGTTGCAGCATGTAGTGGCAGTGGCTCCACTTCTACTGGTGGCACCATTCCACCTGCACCCACTGTACCGAGCGCACCGACCATCAGTAGCGTGACCGCAGGCAACGCGCAAGCCACTGTGTCCTTCACCACCCCTGTGTCGAATGGCGGTACGGCGATCACTGGCTACACTGTGGTCTCCAATCCCGCGGGTGGCGTAGACAGCCATGCGAGCAGCAAAAACTTGACGCACATCATCACTGGCTTAACTAACGGCGTGCCTTATACTTTTACCGTCACTGCAACTAATTCAGTGGGCAGAAGCCCAGCCTCGGTGGCTTCCAGCAGTGTCACACCAGTGATACCTGTTGGCGCCACTGTACCTGGCGCACCGTCCATCGGTACAGCCACTGCAGGCAACACGCAAGTCACTGTGGTTTTCACCGCCCCTGTGTCGAATGGCGGCACGCCGATTACCAGCTATACCGCCACTTGCGGGACAATAAGCATAATTGGCATAGCCTCGCCGATTGTAGTCACAGGCTTGACCAGCGGCACAGCTTATACCTGCACCGTCACCGCCACCAATGGAGTCGGCACAGGTGCGCCCTCGGTGGCATCGAATAGTGTTACGCCTGCTTTGAGACTCGCTGACGCACCGGGCACGCTCAACGATACCGGCCAAACGCTGTGCTACAACACTGCCGAAATTACCTGTGCCAACACCGACACACATCCGCGCCAGGACGCTCTCTTTGGGCGCGATGCCAATACTGCACCCACCAAAATTGGCGCAGGTGCTGCTGGGTTTGATTTCACCAAAGTGTGCTTTAACGGCAGCTTAAATTGCGCCGGTGCCGCCTCCAATGCCGCTGCGCCCCTCACTACCGAATGGGCCTGCACCAAAGACAACCACACCAATCTGATCTGGTCACTGGAAACACAAACAGGCACTTGGACGAACGCTACCACCACCCTGCTTACCGCCGCCAACACTGCCACACGCTGCGGTTTCAACACTGGCTGGCGCTTGCCTACCCGTAGAGAACTGCTGTCGATAGTGCACAATGGCATCTCGAATCCCAGCATCGACACCAACTATTTTCCCGGCACATTACGGAATTTTTACTGGAGTAACGATACTTACGCGCCTAATTCGGACAAGGCATGGCTCGTCAACTTCGTCCACGGTAGCACCCAGGCTAACGATAAGATAGCTGATACAGTCCAAGTCAGGCTTGTGCGTAGCGGACCGTGATTTGACCCTTTTGCTCGGTTAATAACTATCATGGCTCAATATCGGCATTTGTCCTTGTGGCAAGCGGTGCTTGATTTAGCGCTGTATCTGGCGCGCGCGGTGGGACAGTTTTCGTTTTCAGTCATAGAGAACAACAAAGTCAGGCAATTCACTACTGCCTTTAGCCACTGGAATTTTTTTAACCACAACACATTTTTTATAAACGGAGGTAGTACATGAACACAAATACTCGAACTATTACCCTGGCGGCACAAGCACTATTGTTATTCGCGCTGGCGCAACCTATGGCGGCGCAGGCCGCTCTCTTTGAGAATGACGATGGAACCGTCACCGATACCGTTACCAACTTAATATGGGATCAGTGCTCTCAAGGCCAGAGCGGGGTGGCTTGCGCCACTGGTAGTGCGACGATCATGATCTGGGCTGCCGCATTAACTGCCGCCGTCACCGCCAATGCCGCCAATTACAAAGGTTACAGCGACTGGCGTGTGCCCAGCAAAAATGAACTGGAATCGCTGGTTGATATTACCAAGGCCACTAATCCGGTCATTGACCTGACGGCTTTTCCAGCCACCCCGACAAACAGTTTTTATTGGAGTTCGACCACCTATGTTCCTGATCCGTCCATGGCATGGGACGTCTACTTTGGCACCGGCTCTTCCTTTGCCGACGTTAAAACTGTTAGCGGCCAAGTCAGGCTCGTGCGTAGCGGACTGTGATTTCTTTGATTTTTTTAGTCGTTCGGTGCGCGCTGCAACGGTGAACCACGTTGCTTTGAAATAGGCGTGCCGTTCTTATTTCCCCGTGTCAGACTACCTCGGTTGTTTCGGTAACTTTTATCTTGAGTCAATCGCGCCACACCGCCAGCTTTACTAAAGTCAGGCCTGGACGGTACGGCAGCTTTACAAGGTGGGGCTTGGTCATTATAATGCGCGCTCTTTTTTGGGGGTATAGCTCAGCTGGGAGAGCGCTTGCATGGCATGCAAGAGGTCAGCGGTTCGATCCCGCTTATCTCCACCACAAAAAAGATGTTTCAATCTTCTGTCCCCATCGTCTAGAGGCCTAGGACACCGCCCTTTCACGGCGATAACACGAGTTCGAATCTCGTTGGGGACGCCACTTTGGTCTATGCACAGCAGTTTGTGTGCAGCGCACCAATCAGTTGTATATCGCGGCATTCGTTTCACACATACCGTTTTAACGCATGGCTTGGGTCTGCTGGGATATATTTCCTGCGACTATTACTTTCATTTACTGTAGATCAGGTTAGGTTGAGTTGCTGGGGTGCTTGGGGTACAATGCGCGCCCTGTCTGGTATGGGTTAATAGGTGTTAACTCAGCAGGCAGGAAATTCGCACACTCGTTCAAGTTAGGGTGCTCTTTAGTTAAAGAGTCGTTCTGACGAGTGGAGGACTAACCCTTAACACTAGGAGTAATTTATGGCTGTAACCATGCGTCAAATGCTGGAAGCGGGTGTTCATTTCGGACATCAGACCCGTTACTGGAATCCCAAGATGGCCCCATTTATTTTTGGTCATCGTAATAAGATTCATATTATCAATTTGGAAAAAACCGTTGCCTTGTACAACGATGCGTTGAAGTTTGTACGCAAATTATCTGCGAGCAAGGGCGCGGTGTTGTTTGTAGCAACCAAGCGTCAGGCGCGTGAAATTATCAAGGAAGAAGCTATGCGCTGCGGCTGCCCTTATGTGGATAACCGTTGGCTGGGCGGCATGTTGACCAATTTTAAAACGGTGCAATTATCAATTAAGCGTTTACATGATTTGGAAGCGTTGATGGCCGATAGCGTGGCCTTGGCCAAAGTGTCCAAAAAAGAAACCTTGATGATGCAGCGCGAATTAGAAAAGCTGGAGCGTAGTCTGGGCGGTATCAAAAATATGGGTGCGCTGCCTGCTGCAATTTTTGTGATAGACGTGGGCTACCAAAAAGGTGCGATTGTTGAAGCGCAGAAGCTGGGCATTCCTGTGATTGGCATAGTAGATACCAACACCTCACCGCTAGGCGTGGATTACATTGTGCCGGGCAATGATGACTCAACGCAGGCGATCAGACTATACGCGCGTGGTATGGCTGATGCCGTGCTGGAAGGTCGCGAGCAGGCATTGAATGAGGTGGTGGCACTGGTTGAAGGAGCGGCGGCGTAAGCAGCCTTCTTCGTACAAGGGGGCGAAAGCCCCCTTTTTTGTGATTGAGTATTTGAGGCGAGTTCATGGGTGTCACTAAAAATTCAAATTACTAAGCCAGACAAGGCGTGAGCAAAAAAATGTGACGACGCATATGTTTTATATGTTAGGAACAATTTTTTGCGAGCAACACGGTATGGCAACGGAAGTTGGATTTTTAGGGATGCCCTTATTTTAAGGAGCAAGGCAATGGCGGAAGTCACCGCAGGAATGGTTAAAGAATTGCGCGAGGCAACAGGTCTCGGCATGATGGAATGCAAAAAAGCGCTGATGGAAACGAATGGCGATTTTAAGGCAGCCGAAGAATTTCTACGTATTAAAAGCGGTGCAAAAGCCAGCAAGGCCGCATCGCGTGTAGCTGCTGAAGGCGTGGTGAGTATATTTGTCAGCACCAATGGTAAAACAGGTGCGTTGGTCGAAGTCAATTGTGAAACTGATTTCATGGCTAAGAACGAAGTCTTTGTCGCGTTTGCTAAAGACGTAGCGCAAGCCATTGTAGAGCGTGACCCAGCAGATGTAACAGTACTTGCCGCAGCGAACACGCCAAGTGGCAGCAGCGTAGAAGAAATGCGCGCCGCGTTAGTAATGAAACTGGGTGAGAACATCAACATTCGTCGCTTCGTGCGCTACAGCACAGCGGGCAAGCTGGCGGCTTATTTGCATGGCAGCAGAATTGGTGTGCTGGTCGATTACAGCGGCGGCAATGAAACATTGGGCAAAGATATTGCCATGCATATTGCTGCCAGTAAGCCGATTTGTGTTTCTTCCAGCCAGGTGCCGCAAGCAACTTTGGATCTGTCT
>JAKFXW010000155.1 GCA_021731185.1 Gallionellaceae bacterium | reverse complement strand
GTCCCCTTGTGGGATGTGGGGCTTCGCAACTATAACTTTCAGTATAACAAGCTGGCTGACTCTGCTCAATGTTGCTAAACAACCATCAATGAACCAATTTCCATTTTAATGTTTCACCTGCCCGCAACGGAATTAAACGATGATCGCCAAACGCAATCGTAGCTGGCACTTGCCACGATTCTCGCTGCAAAATAATCCGTTGGGTATTGCGCGGTAGTTGATAAAAATCCGCACCAAAAAAACTAGTGAATCCTTCCAGTTTATCCAGCGCGTGAATTTCATCAAACGCCTCGGCATACAATTCCAAAGCGGTGTGTGCGGTGTAGATGCCGGCACAGCCACAGGCATTTTCCTTCGTGTGTTGCGCGTGCGGCGCACTGTCTGTGCCGAGAAAAAATTTGGAACTGCCACTGGTTGCAGCTATTAATAATGCCTCGCGATGACGTTCGCGCTTGAGCACGGGCAGGCAATAGTAATGAGGCCGTATGCCACCTTGGAACAGTGCATTGCGATTGTATAATAGATGATGTGCGGTAATCGTCGCAGCGATGGTGGCGGGCGTTCCCATCACAAATTGCGCAGCATCATGCGTGGTAATGTGCTCAAACACGATGCGCAATTTTGGTAAATCGCGCAGCAGGGGTTGCAGCACCCGCTCGATAAATACTGCTTCACGGTCAAAGACATCTACCATAGGGTCGGTCACTTCACCATGCACCAGCAACGGCATATCAACATGTTGCATTTCTTCCAGCACAGCATAAGTTTTGCGCAAATCAGTCACGCCCGCGTCAGAATTGGTGGTCGCACCTGCCGGATAATATTTCACCGCATGTATGAAGCCACTTTGTTTTGCTGCACGAATTTCTTGCGATGTCGTATTATCGGTTAAATATAGCGTCATCAACGGTTCAAACTTTATCCCGGCGGGCACAGCAGCCAATATCCGTTCGCGATACGCCGCCGCCTGCAGCGTAGTCGTCACAGGCGGTTTGAGATTCGGCATGATAATCGCGCGCGCAAATTGGCGTGCAGTATCCGGCAACACCGAGCGCATCAAAGCATCATCGCGCAGGTGCAAATGCCAGTCGTCGGGGCGGGTGATATTAAGGGTCATGCGGCATTTTACCAGAGCATGAGCTTATTCATCATGCGCTAGAGTAGGTTTGAGAACCGCCTGATGGATTATCTAAGGAAGCACTGATTTAATCCCACATGGCCGCGACATCGGCTTTGCGGGATGGAATGCACGGAGCAAGGTGACGCTAAGGGTCGTTCCCTTGGCTAGCCTTGCGACAATGCAGGCCGCCCGTAAAGCCATGTCCCGTATGGGTTGCGACCAAATTGCGCGCTCGCTGTGTTGCACCCCTCGCCAGGGAGAATGACCCCTGGCCTTCGGGATGCGCCTTGCGATCATCACAATTTGGTCTGCAACGCGGCTCATGGAGGATTAAATCAGTGCTTCCCTAAGTTAAACTTATTCTATTTACGGGAAAACATTATTCGCAATGTCACAACACCACATTGCCATACTCGCTGACGGCAGCATGAGTCCTAAAGCTTGGTATCAAAACATTCAGGCTTTGCCCAGCTTCGTAGCGGACGCGGCGCAAGCTGCCACGGTCGAGGAGTTGGACGCGCTATGGCATCAATTACTTGAATTTAAATCCAGGCGTAATAGTTTTCTAGGGCGTAGCTTGCTCAAGCCAGCCGTACCCAAGGGTTTATATCTGTGGGGTGGGGTCGGTCGTGGCAAAACATTTTTGATGGATGCGTTTTATGCCAGCCTGCCGTATCGCCGCAAACGGCGCATACACTTTCATAATTTCATGGCCGAGATTCATCGCGAAATGAAATTGTTGGAGCATGAAAATGATCCTTTAATCGCGCTGGCAGATCGCATTGCAGCATCCACGCGCCTGCTGTGTCTGGATGAATTTCATGTAAATGACATTGCCGATGCCATGATTTTAGCGCGGCTGATGGAGGCGATATTCGCGCGCGGTGTGGTGCTGATTACCACCTCCAACTATGCCCCCGACGGCTTGTATCCGCACGGCTTACAGAGACAAAATTTTTTGCCTGCGATAGCCTTACTCCAGCGTGAATTGAAAGTGTTGCAGGTCGAGGGCGGCAATGATTATCGCCAGCGCATCGCCACGCGCGAGCCGCTGTTTCTGGTGGCGGATGATGCAGACGGCATAGTAGCCAACGAAGCGCGCTTGCACGATTTATTTGAACGCATCGCAGCCGGAACGCAATTAAATGAACAGCATATCGAGGTGCATGGACGACGTGTGCCTGTTAAAAAAATATCGCATACCGCAGTGTGGTTTGACTTCGATGAACTGTGCGGCGGAATACATGCACAACAAGATTATCTGGCGATTGCCCATCGCTTTCCGACGATATTTTTATCGCACATTCCACGCTTGAGTGCCGCGCAAACCGCCGAGGCGCGGCGTTTCACCTGGCTGATTGATGTGCTGTATGACAACCATGTACGCTTGATTGCCTCCTCGGCAGTGCCGCCGGAAAAGATAGATGCAGAAGGCGCGATGCCCGCCGAATTTTCACGCACCGTTAGCCGTTTAAGCGAAATGCAAACGCAGCATTATTTGCTGTTACAGCATTGCTCGCGGAGCGTGCGCTTGGGCGCGGATGGGGTGGAGTAAATTGGATGCTGTCGAGGCACAAAAAAATTTCGGCAGCATCCTACGACACTGAATGCAGTTCTTCTCGGATCACACGGCGTAGCGTGGATTCAATCTGCTCGCCAGTCATGGCCTGGTGCAGCGCTTGGTTAATAAGAGTCTGGTAACCGCGCTCCCCGGCTTTGGCCTTAAAAAAAGCAATGATCGAACCATCCAGCATGATAGAAACACGCTGCTTGCCAAGCTGGGTATCTAATGCCGTGGAAAATTCTTCACGGCTGACATCTTTTAAACCTACCCGCAGACGGGGCGGCTTAGAGGTAGTGGGAGAGGGTATCGATTTCATGGGGTTCGGCCTTTCGCATGGAAATAACGTGAATTTTATCGTCTGTTTCAGTATGGCTAATCGTCACGATGGTGGTTTCTAAAAATCCGGTGGTATTGAAACGCTGTTCACCGTAGTAATCGCGGGCATCTTCTACCGTGATCGTCGGGCCGTTGAATACCTGTGCGGATTGGGCAAAATCAAAACCGTGCTTTTGTAGATTGGTCTTGCGCTTGGATTCCCGCCATGTGAACTTCATGATTCAAATTATACATACGATGATATATATTTCAAGGGGCGTGATAAAACTGGGAGTGGTCTGGTGCAGAATTAAGCGCGAACGATGCGCCTCAAAAATTTCGGCACATCCTACCGAGCTTCACAGGAGAGCGTGCTTTGACTACGTGGCGTCAGAGAATGCGAACACTTCAGGAGCTTGGTTTCATAGATTCCAAAGATGGTTCGTCTGGGCCGTTTCACTATGTGTTGTTGTGTAATCCTCATACTGTAGCGTGGAAACTGAAGGAGCAGATTCAAGAGGGGCTATTCCGACAGCTACTAGATCGTGCTTTCGATATTGGCGCAAAGGACATGACAAGGGGCTAACGTAAAATGGATAGCAAAAACGCCGTATAAGCTGGCGGTTGATGCTGTGCAATCTTGAACATGGTTTCACCTTTTTGATTTTAAATTCAGCAAGCATCCTAACACGACACTTACCCCTTGAAATACAGCACTCACCCTTCCCCATCCTTCACTTGTAACGCACGCTGGTAAAGCTCATTGCGATTCGCGCCAGTGATTTGCGTAGCAAGTTGCACGGCTTGTTTGAGAGGTAATTCTTGCAGCAATATTTTCAAAGTGTGTTCGGTTTCCGCACTTAAATCGGCTGAAGGCGCGGGTGCGGCGGAGATGAGTAATACGAATTCGCCACGCTGGCGATTGGGGTCGCCATTCAGCCATTCCAGCGCCGCTGCTAATTTGCAGCGATGGATGCTTTCAAACAGCTTGGTGATTTCCCGCGCAAAAATAATTTCTCTGCCGCCGCCGAGAACCGTCAGCAGATCGGTAACAGACTCGACGATGCGATGAGGCGCTTCGTAAAATATCAGCGTGTAAGGGTGTGCGGTCAGCTCTTGTAAAACACGGCTGCGCGCCGCAGATTTGTTCGGTAAAAATCCGTAAAACAAAAAATGCGGCGTAGCCAGACCACCCGCAGATAAAGCCGCTAATGCTGCATTCGCACCAGGGATGGGAATAACGCGCTGGCCTGCGGCGTGGACTGCTTCGATGAGCAATGCGCCAGGGTCGCTGACTGCTGGTGTGCCAGCATCCGTAACCAGTGCGACGGATAAGCCTTGTGCCAGCAGTGTGATGATGTTTTCTGACGCGGCGCGTTCATTGTGTTGGTGAAGTGAGATGAGTTTGTTCGCGGTGATCGCATGGTGCGTCAGCAAATGGCTGGTGTTGCGTGTATCTTCAGCGGCGATGACATCGGCGGAGGCCAGCATATCCAGCGCACGCAAAGTTATATCCCGTAAATTTCCAATTGGGGTGGCAACTACATATAATGCGTTCTCCAAGTTTTGTCTTTGCCAACTATGCACCGTTCAACCTCATCTTTTTGGCTAGGGCTAGCCGTTGCACTATACGTGAGTGCTGCAGGCTGTGCCAGCCTTACGCCACTATCCAGCGTCGCAGCGCAATCCGCTGTTCCTGATATATCGGCGACTGCTGCGTCCGCCCCAGTTGTGACGCCACCAACTAATGATTCTGATACACCTGTGACTGCGGTGCCCGCTCCAGTTGTGACGCCGCCGCCAGCTCAATCTGCGCCGATACCCGTTCCTCCAGTTCCTCCAGTCATTGTGATAAGCGGTGAGCAGAGCGAACCACACATCGCCTTGCTGCTGCCAATCAACTCTGCAACTTTCAGGCGCGCGGCTGAAGCATTGCGCGCCGGGTTTATGGCAGCTGCGAAAAACCAGCCAGTCACTTTGAAAGTTAAGGTATATGGCAGTACGGATGAGAGCCGGGAAATTGCAGCGTTGTATCAAACAGCCATTAACAGTGGCGCAGTTGTTGTGGCAGGCCCGCTCACCCGTGATGGGGTGACGGCACTGGCCGAACAAGTCAAAATTACCGTCCCCACGCTGGCGCTCAATTATGTGGATGAGGCAAGTCTGGCTTATTTTGATGACATCAACACCCAAAATTTATTTTTCTTCAGCCTGTCC
>JAKFXW010000217.1 GCA_021731185.1 Gallionellaceae bacterium | reverse complement strand
CCTGATGAAATAACTGAGGAAGCACTGATTAATGATAAATTTAATGCGGCGTAATTTTGAGTTTAGTTAAAACTTGAGTAAATTTTTTACCATCCGAATCGGTCAAAACCATCTTGTAGGGAAAATTTTCATGTTCAGACACGACCCAAATTTCGAATCGCCTGGGATTATTTTGCGGCAAGCTGCTTAAATATATTGCCGCAAAAGTGCCCAGTGGAGTCGTCACACTCTGGTTGAGCGTAATTTTATAAACGTAGTCTGTAATCTTATTGCCATTAGCCATGCTGAAAGTGTGTGTGGTCGCCTCTTTCAGCGATAGATGGAGAAATTGATACATGGAGCTGAGCCTGTCCTGCGTGCCTGCGGGCAATGGCAAGGTGAGTGTGCCGGATTTGTCTTTTAGCGTGACAGTTTGAGCGTCCCAATTAAAATCAGCATATGTATTACGCTGAGGATCGAGTTTGCGAGTTTGACTATATGCGATGGGACGCAAACCGTTCGCAGTAACAGTGCCAGTGCTGGTCGTGTGAATTTCCTCAGGTTTAAGTATGGCAGCAAGGCCTGTAGCGATGCTGTGATTTTCGATGTGATAGGTATTTTGCTTACGAGTAAAATTTTCGGTCATAGTGGCAATTTTTAAACCCTGAAACAGCACATGATATTGCGCCTGCACGGAATAAATATTTTTAAAATACATTGTCCCCTTGTGGGATAAAGGCGGTGGAACGGGTACTTGAGCGGATTGATTATTAACAGAGTTAACTGCTGGTAAATTTTCCATAGGTATAAGTGCTGCGGGTGGGGCAGCCAGCAGCGTAGTCGAAGCAAGACTGGTCAGCAGCCAAAAAATGTTTCGCCCTCGATTGAGATAAAGTTTGATGTGCATAATGCCCCACAAGGGGACAATGTTATTCGAATGCACCTGTATTAATTCTTTGGTCATGGGTTAAAACAAACCGGGGGAGATGAGCGCGCAGCCTGGTTGTTTCACGCGATGCAGCAACACTCTCCCATCAACAGTCAGACTCAAAAAACCTTCGCAAAACCAGTGTATGGCCTGCGCGTAGATACGATGCTCTTGCAGCAACACGCGCGCGGCGAGGGTTGTCGGGGTGTCATGCATTAACACGGGTACGGCGGCTTGAATGATGATCGGGCCGTGATCCAAATCGCTGGTAACGAAATGCACTGTGCAGCCATGAATTTTTACACCGTCACGCAATGCCCGTGCGTGCGTATCAAGGCCACCATAAGCAGGCAGCAAGGAAGGATGAATGTTCATTAGGCGACCCACATAGCGCGTCACAAATGCTGGGGTAAGGATACGCATAAAACCTGCCAGCACGATTAGATCGGGTTTATATTGATCTATGCAAGTGGCGAGTGCAGCATCAAACGTTTCGCGATCTGCGAAGTCAGTGTGCGACACAACGGCAGTCGGCACACCATGCTGTCTGGCAATCGCCAAGCCTGGCGCATCGGCACGATTGCTGATAACCGCCGCAATATGGCAGGATAATTGGGCTTTAAGCAACGCCTGCATATTGCTGCCGCGCCCCGAGATAAGTATCACTATGCTTTTCATGATGGCCTCAATACATTCAGCAATTTAACAAAGCTGAAGTTAATTTAATTTCAGCAAACTTGAGTTTGCGCTTCCTCACCCACCCGCGCTTGTATATTGCCAATTACGCAGACTGTTTCACCCGCTTGTGTCAGATAGCGCAGCGCAGCATCGGCATCTTGCGCGCTGACAATGACCACCATGCCAATACCACAATTAAACGTGCGCGCCATTTCCTGCGCTTCAATGTTGCCTTGCGTCTGTAGCCATACGAATAATTCTGGCATCTTCCAGGATTTTTTATCCAGCACCGCCTTCACATTGTGCGGCAATACGCGTGGTACATTTTCTAATAATCCGCCACCAGTAATATGCGCCATGCCTTTAATGGTCAGCGTTTTCATCAGTGCCAGCAGCGGCTTCACGTAGATGCGCGTGGGAGCCATCAGGCAATCAGCCAGTGATTTGTCGCCATCAAATTTCGCGTGCAGATCAACCTCACTACGGCTAATAATTTTCCTGACCAGTGAGAAGCCGTTGGAATGCACACCGTTGGAAGCCAGCCCCAGCACCACATCGCCTGTGCGAATTTCTGCACCGGTAATAATATTTTCCTTCTCCACCACCCCCACGGCAAAGCCTGCAAGATCATATTCACCAAGCGGATACATATCTGGCATCTCGGCAGTTTCACCGCCGATCAACGCGCATCCGGCTTGCTCGCATCCGGCTGCAATGCCTTTTATTACCTCGGTGGCGACATCTACATTCAATTTTCCGCAGGCAAAATAATCCAGAAAAAATAATGGCTCCGCGCCTTGCACCAAAATATCGTTCACACTCATGCCGACCAGATCAATGCCTACCGTGTCGTGGCGATTCAAGGAAAACGCCAGTTTCAGCTTAGTGCCTACCCCATCTGTTCCTGAAACCAGGACCGGATTGCGATATTTTTTTGAAATTTCAACCAGCCCACCAAAGCCGCCGATGCCGCTAATCACTTCCGGGCGCATGGTTCGTTTGGCGTAAGGCTTGATATTTTCTATCAAACGATCGCCTGCCACGATGTCCACGCCTGCGTCGCGGTAAGATAGGGAGGCTTTATTTTTTGGGGCGCTAGGTTGACTCAAGTTGAATTCTCGCTTTCTTCAAGATACAGTGCAGGGCATTCTGGCTGAATATTTTATAGGCGGATTTTACCCGAAATGACCCCTCAACGCTTTGTCGCCCTGCAATGCCTGATCTTTGCTCTGGCTGTGGCCTGGCTGCTATACCTGCTCGGCCCGATTTTAACGCCCTTTATTGCGGCGGCGATCCTTACCTATATTTGTGATCCGTGGGTCAGCAAATTAAGCGCGTGGAAAATATTCCGCACACGAACCATGCCACGCGCACTCGCTGCAATACTGGTCATGCTGGCACTATTGAGCATTGCGATATTACTGGCACTGATCATGTTGCCGCTGCTGGCCAAAGAGACCAATCATTTTGTCACGCGACTGCCGCACATCATCGCGGCTACGCAGGTAAAACTATTACCGTTGGCGCAGCAATTTTTTGGCGAGGCAGTGCAGTGGGATGCAGACATGCTGAAAGATTTATTGAAAGAGCATTGGCAAGTGGCGGGTGGCATGGCGGCAAAAATACTCCCTTGGCTAAGTGGCAGTGGTGCAATTCTGATCGAGGTGCTGCTGAATTTGGTGCTGATTCCGGTGGTGTTATTTTACCTGCTATGCGAATGGCCAAATTTGCTGGCGCGCACTAATAGCTTTATTCCACGCCGCTGGCATAGCAAGGTAACAGAAATCGCAGGCGAGATCGACAGCGTATTGGCAGAATTTTTGCGCGGGCAAATCACCGTCATGCTATTGATGAGCGTGATTTATGTGATCGGACTATGGGCAGTGGGATTAGAGTTTGCACTGCCTATAGGCTTGATCGCGGGCATGTTGGTATTCGTGCCCTATGTCGGCATGATCGCAGGATTAAGCTTGGCAACGCTGGTGGCCGCCACCCAATTCGGGCATCTCACGGGCGTGTTAAGCGTGTGGGCAGTGTTCGGCGTGGGACAATTATTGGAAGGTTTTATCATCACCCCAAGGTTTGTGGGAGAACGTATAGGCTTGCACCCACTGGCTGTTATTTTTTCGCTGTTGGCCTTCGGGCAACTGTTTGGATTTTTTGGTGTGCTGCTGGCACTACCCTTGTCAGCAGCATTATTGGTAGGATTGCGACATGCTCGGAAATCGTATCTTGCCAGTTCGCTATACCTTAAATAATTTTTTCAATGAAACAACTCGCCCTGAATATTTCACCTGACTGGCTACCCACGCTGGATAATTTTGTTATGGGACGCAACGTCGAAGTCATCTCCATTCTGCGTCATATACTGACTAGTCAAGTAAGCGGACAAGCTTCGGAACGTTGCCTGACGCTCTGGGGAGAGCCTGGCAGCGGCAAGAGCCATTTGCTGCGAGCCGTTGTTCAACAAGCGCAATCAATGGGACTTACCGCGAGCTATGTTGGTGCTGGAAAAAATATTGAGATTGAGAAAAATGCACATGCGACGCAGATCAAAAATTCATCCGACTCATTGTCCCCTTGTGGGGCATTGTCCCCTTGTGGGGCTGCGCCAAAATTCTTACCCGTCGTTGCAATCGATGATGTGGAAAAATTGGATGGCGGCGCGCAAATACAACTATTCGCGCTTTACAATCGGCAACGTGAAAATAACGGCACCTTAATCGTCAGTTGCAATGCAGCACCCGCCCATTTGAAGTTACGTGATGATCTGCGAACCCGCCTGGGCTGGGGCTTGGTTTATCAGGTGCACCGCTTGAGCGACGAAGAAAAAGGACTCGCGTTAGAGCAGCACGCACAGGCGAGTGGCCTGCGTTTATCGCACGAAGTTATACAATATTTACTGCGCCACGGGCGGCGCGACTTGCCCGCACTGCTGGCCGTGTTGGATGAACTAGACGAACATTGTTTGCGCTTGCAACGCGCACCATCCGTACCTTTATTAAAAGAAGTGATGCAATATTTTCCTGTCGCGGAGACATAATGAACCTGGCTTTATTTGATTTGGATAACACCTTGTTAAGCGGTGATAGCGATTTTGAGTGGTCACAATTTCTCATCGAACAAGGTGTACTGGAACGTGAATTGTTTGAAATAAAAAATCTTACTTTTTATGAACAATACAAAGCTGGCACGTTGGATATTGATGAGTTTCTGGAATACCAATTACGGCCCCTGTCACGTCATTCGCGGCATGTGCTGAATGCCTGGCTGGAAGAGTTTGTACAGCAAAAAGTGCTGGCTCTTATCGGCACACCTGCTAAAAATCTGGTCGCACAGCATCGCAACGCTGGTGATATCTGTGTCATCATCACCGCCACCAACAGCTTCGTCACCGCGCCCATTGCACGTCAATTTGGTGTAGAGCATTTAATTGCCACCGAGCCTGAGCACAAGAATGGCGAATTTACCGGACAACTGGCCGACATACCGTGCTTCCGCGAAGGAAAAATTACTCGTCTGGAAAGCTGGATGGCGCAGCGCGGGTGGGATTGGAACAGCTTTAATCAGAGTTATTTTTATAGCGATTCGTTAAACGACCTGCCGCTGCTAGGCAAAGTTAAAACGCCCATCGCAGTCGACCCGGATGCCACTTTGCGCGCCCATGCGGCACGGCAAGGATGGCGAATAATCAGCTTGCGCGGGTAGCAGCCGAAATGTAGGCAAGATTAGAATCACTCATTTTTGCAGTGCTGAGAAACACCGATATTCACCAACTTCATGGGTTA
>JAKFXW010000032.1 GCA_021731185.1 Gallionellaceae bacterium | reverse complement strand
AGGTAACACAGTGATCGTTTTTATCGGGAATTGGAATAATGGGCCAATTAATAACCTATTGTGTAGGCGGTGCGGTGCGCGATCAATTATTGGGCATATCCGTGCAGGATCGCGATTGGGTCGTGGTAGGCAGTACACCGGAAGACATGGTAGCGCGCGGTTTCAAGCCAGTCGGTAAAGATTTTCCAGTATTTCTCCATCCCGTAACACACGAAGAATATGCGCTAGCACGCACCGAGCGCAAAACCACACCCGGCTACAAAGGCTTTGTCGTACACGCCACGCCGGATGTCACGCTGGAGCAGGATTTACTGCGCCGCGATTTCACCATCAATGCCATCGCGCAAGCAGCGGATGGCACTTTGATTGATCCCTATCATGGCGTGGCAGATATACAGGCGCGGATTCTGCGGCACGTCAGCCCTGCTTTCAGTGAAGATCCGGTGCGGATATTGCGCGCTGCCCGATTTGTCGCGCGCACTGGATTTTGCATCGCACCTGAGACTATGAATTTGATGCGCGATATGGTGGCCAATGGTGAGGTGGATGCCTTGGTGCCAGAACGGGTGTGGCAAGAGCTGGCGCGCGGCCTCATGGAAAAAAGGCCATCGCATTTCATTCTCACCCTGCGCGAATGTGGCGCGCTGCAAAAAATATTACCTGAAGTTGAAGCATTGTTCGGCGTGCCACAACCACCACAACATCATCCAGAAATTGATTGTGGCGTGCATACCATGCTGGTGCTGGAAGATGCCGCACTTTATGGATATACCCTGGAAGTGCGCTTTGCCGCGCTAACTCACGATCTCGGTAAAGGTAACACTCCCGCGCACATACTTCCGCGACACATCGGTCACGAAGCGCGTAGCGTAGAATTACTTCGCTCACTATGCGAGCGCATACGAGTTCCTGCAGATTGTCGTGATTTAGCCTTGCTGGTGGCGCGTTACCACGGCGATGTGCATCGTGCATTGGAACTGCGCCCGGAAACCATCGTTCGACTCCTGCAAAATTGTGATGCCTGGCGCAGACCGGAACGCTTCACACAAGTGCTGCAAGCCTGTGCCGCAGATGCCCGTGGCCGTACCGGACACGAACAAGATGATTACCCACAAGCTGCGTATTTACTGCGTGCGCTGCAAGCAGCACAAAGTGTCGACGCAGGAGAAATTGCTAAACAATGCACTAACAATGGCGCAATTGCCGCACGCTTGCACGCTGCGCGCGTGGCAGCAGTGAGTGTGTTGAAATAAGGTGCGCCTCTTGGCATCGGCACATCCTACAGGGTTGATTTAAGCCTGCCCAGCTAACGCAAAAAATCATTCAGCGTTTGTTTATATTCCTAATTTCCAAGCCATACCAATCAACCCACAAGCTAAAATGACCGGGATGACTCCGATTTTGTAGCGAACCAAGACAAAGGCGGCACTGATGGTTAACACCGCAGAAAATTTATCTATCGTGTGCAAGTTAGTGGCAATCCAATCTGTTGAGTCGTTGATAAATCCAGCATGCCAAAATACATGATAGGCAAAAAATAGCGCGAGACTGGCGATAACACCGACTATGGCGGCAGTTATCGCGGTGAGTGGTGCGGTAAGTTTTAAGTTGCCGCGCGTGGTTTCGATAAACGGCGCGCCCATGAAGATGAAGATGAAGCTGGGCAGGAAGGTGAAAAATGTCGCAATGGTGGCAGCCAGCAGCGCCGAGATTAAGGCTGCATCTGTACCCAAAACCGGGTGCGTCCAGCCGCCGACGAATCCAACAAAAGTAATCACGATGATGAGCGGACCCGGCGTAGTTTCGCCGAGTGCCAGCCCGTCTATCATTTGCGTGGCACTGAGCCACTGATAATTTTCTACCGCGCCCTGATAAACATAGGGCAGTACCGCGTATGCGCCGCCAAAGGTGAGCAATGCCGCCTTGGTAAAAAACCAGCCCATTTGAGTATAGGTATTTTCCCAGCCGTATTGCATGAATAAAATCAGCATGGCAACAAGCCAAATACTGATCCCGATGAGCAATATCATCGCGAATTTTCGCCAGCTAAATATCGCGTGCGCGGGGATGGCGGTGTCATCATCGATCAATGCAGTGCCTTGTTGCACGTGCTGGGTATGATGACCACTGCCTGCGGAGAATTGCTTGGGCGCGTAACGTCCGCCCAAATATCCCATAACCGCCGCGATGAAAATGATTAAAGGAAAGGGGATGTGAAATATAAATATCGCGCTGAAAGCGAATATGGAGATCGCCCACAGCAAGGAATTTTTTAATATTCTAGAACCAATTCGATAAGACGCGAAGGCCACCAGCGCCACGACTGCGGGCTTCATGCCATACAGCACCGCCGCCACGGCGGGCAGCTCGCCATAAGCCATATAAATCTAGGCTAACAGCAGTAACAGGAAAAATGACGGCAGCACAAATAGCGTGCCTGCAATTATGCCGCCCCATGTGCGATGCATCAGCCAGCCGATGTACACTGCTAATTGTTGTGCCTCGGGACCGGGCAACACCATGCAGTAATTTAACGCATGTAAAAATCGTTTCTCCGACAGCCAGCGTTTTTGTTCCACCAAATCACGGTGCATGATCGCAATTTGTCCTGCTGGCCCGCCAAAGCTGATGCAGCCTAGCTTTAGCCAATACAGCGCGGCTTGCGTTAAGGTGACTGGCGGCAAAATAGCTGGTGGCAATTCAGGCTGGAGAGAATCAGGTTGCGAATGGAGTGTGTCCATAATGCACAATCAAATAAAGTAACTTGTGCAGTATATCGCGCACGAAACCATTGGAATTAAAAGCTACTTTCTGTACAATTATCCAGACATGTGTATTGCATGTATGTTGTAAGGTGTTTATTTTTTATTCGGAATCATAGAGCTGCTGACAATTATCGTCAGGGCAACTTTTTTAGTTGTTACCGTGCGGTCTGTTTTGGTTAGTTACGTTAACACTCATCACTTACAATTTTCAATTTTTTCAATCTTACTAAACCATTTAAGGGAGTATTTTATGAATTGCTGTCGCAACACTTTAATACAAAAAATATTCGCACTTGTAACTGGCATTGCATGTTTGACATTAACAACGCACGCAGGCGCAGCTGAGACTGTTACTGAAGCAATCACCAGTGGCAAAAGTTCAGGCAGCCTGCGCTATTTTTATGAAGGTGTCCGTAATCCTGGACAAACTATTAAAGCAGATGCATCAACTGCACGCTTGCGTTTTGGCTATGAAACAGCAACCTACAAAAACTTTGCCGTAATGGTTGAAGCAGAAACCGTGCACGCATTTGGCGCACAGAACTACAACAGCACCGTAAATGGTAAGACCAATTATTCGGTTATTGTTGATCCAGAGGGAACAGAAATGAACCAGGCGTTCATTAGTTACAACGAGCTTAACTCTCAAACCGTTATTAAATGGGGGCGGCAACGTATCAATTTAGACAACTCCAGATTTATAGGTACGAGATCTTGGCGGCAGAATGAGCAAACCTACGATTCTTTTATGCTGGTTAATAACTACTTACCGGACACCATAATTACAGCTGGACTTTTAACAAATCTTAACCGTCCAAACACCGATGCCGCTATTGCCCCTTTTGGTGGTCAGGCGGGTAATTTTAAAATGAATTCTTCCCCAATTCTTAATGTGAAATACAAAGGTTTGACTGCGGGCGAAGTGGTCGCGTATGGCTATATGCTGGACTTTGATTTGCCTGCTAGTGCGGCTTTTGCTAACAGGAGTCAGTTTGATTCAACCAAAACATTGGGTCTAAGATTCAAAGGTAGTACGCCGATGGATTCGAATAATTTATTGTATACGGCAGAGTATGCGACACAATCAAGTTACAAGGATAATCCAGCGACCTATACCAATAAGTATATATTTGCAGAAGGTGGCATTGATTTCAAGATTGCTGAATTTAAATTAAGTCATGAAGTGCTGGGTGGTGATGGTACTAACGCATTCTCCACTCCGTTAGCCTCTCTGCATAACGTTAACGGCTGGGTTGATAAATTTGTAACTATTCCAGCATCGGGTTTAAAGGATACATTTTTCACTGCGGCCACAAACATAGCAGATGTTAATTTTATGGCGGTGTATCGCGATTATCGTGCAGATACGGGCGGCGCGAAATATGGAACAGAGTGGAATTTTCAAGTCATGAAAACCTTTGATAAAAACTATATGCTTGCTGCCAAGTATGCTAGTTTCAAAACAAGCACTACGGTACAAAACACAACTCCTTGGAATTTTGACACCAATAAATTTTGGGTGTGGGGTGAAATGCAGTTTTAAACTTTCAAATTTGAATGAGCCTCGCGGCAAGCCGCGAGGTATCAAATCAGAATCCAGGCAAGTCACTACCGAAAGCGGCGGGAGCATAACGCCCTGCGCCGATCCGGTCACATGCCCTCAGGGCAAACTCAATTCCTATCGAATAGCCATCATACTGCGCGCGACGGCTTCAGCTACTTCAATACCATCCACTGCTGCGGAAAGAATACCGCCCGCGTACCCCGCGCCCTCACCCGCCGGATACAGCCCCAGTGTGTTGATGCTTGTAAAATTAGCAGCGCGTTTAATACGAACAGGGGACGAGGTGCGTGACTCAATGCCAGTGAGCACAGCATCGTGCAGGGCAAAGCCTTTGAGTTGTTTGTCGAGCGCGGGAATGGCTTCGCGTATGGCGTAAATAGCGTAATCCGGCAAAGCAGTGGAAAGATCAGTTAGATGCACGCCAGGGGTATATGAAGGCAGCACACTGCCGAATGCTGCGGAAGATTTGCCTGTTAGAAAATCACCGACCAGTTGTCCGGGCGCACAATAATTTTCTCCACCCAGAAGATAAGCGCGTGATTCCCAGTGCCGTTGAAAATGCATGCCGGCCAGCACATCGCCGGGGTAATCATTGGGTGTGATGCCCACCACTATACCGCTGTTGGCGTTGCGTTCATTGCGCGAATATTGGCTCATGCCATTGGTGACCACGCGCCCCACTTCCGATGTTGCCGCCACCACCGTCCCGCCGGGACACATGCAAAAGCTATAAACCGAACGACCGTTGCTGGCGTGATGCACCAGTTTGTAATCCGCCGCGCCGAGCTGGGGGTTGCCCGCGTTTTTACCGAAGCGTGCGCGGTCGATCAACGATTGCGGATGCTCGATGCGAAAGCCGATGGAAAAAGGTTTCGCCTCCATATATACGCCGTGCTGGTGCAGCATTTCAAACGTGTCGCGCGCGCTGTGTCCCACTGCAAGAATCACATGATCGCTCGCAATGTGCTCGCCGCTGGCCAGCACCACACCGCGAATTTGTCTGGTTTTATCAGGAGCAGTCTCGATAAAAATATCGGCCACCTTACTTTGAAAGTGAAATTCCCCGCCCAAAGATTCAATCGTAGCGCGCATGGTTTCCAC
>JAKFXW010000033.1 GCA_021731185.1 Gallionellaceae bacterium | reverse complement strand
ATTGTTGCTGCATACCGCGGGTCAAGTGTGTTTGGACTGCCAGCGCGGCACTTGTTTCATCCAGATTTTTCAGGAGTGCCTGCTGCACGGTTTGCACGTCATGCACGCTCTCAGTCATGGAGCGGGTCAAATCCTGAAATTGCGTGAAGTGATCAAATTCAAGTGGATCGAAATGTTCCGCCATTTCTACAGATAGAGCCACACGCGCTTGAATTTGCCCTTCCGCATGAATTTCAACATCTCGCACTTGCTTGTGTAGGCGGTCAATACTATGAGTCAATTCCAACAAGCCTGTTTTAAATGCACGCAATTCGACCTCGATGCGTGAGCGAGCCACACTTATCTCTCCCGCATCATTCACCAGATGATCGACCAGTTCGGCGCGCACTCGCAGCATGGATGCAGGTGTAACAGGCGCGAGTGTCTTAACGGGTGCAGATACATTTAAATAGGTTGTAATCGGTAACTCAGGGGCAACCCAAGCGGCTTGCCCGGCATGAGCTGTTTGAGATACCTCTGAAATTTCCGATTCAATAAATGTTACAGGTGTTGCCTGCATTGCTTGCAGCGCAATTTCTGGTGCAGTATTTAATGTGTTGTTTGTCTCGGCGAGTTCGGTATCATCTGCGGGCAACCCTTGGCGTAATTTTTCCAGCACATTGCTTATACGATCTAAAAAGTTTTCAAGTTCCGACCAAAAATTTTCACTTTCTCGTGGGGCGCGCTTTACATAATCTTCTGCCAGATGCGCCAGCTCACCCATACGCATTGCGCCTACCATACGCGCGCCGCCTTTTAAAGTATGCAGGGCACGCAGCAAATCCTGCGAATATTGTGCATTATTGGGGTGCGCTACCCATTCGTGCATTGCAACGCTAATTTGCTGGTGCAAATCATCTGCTTCCTCCATAAAAATGGGTAGAAGGTCAGCATCAATATCATCTTTAACTAAGCGACCTTCTGACGTAGCAGGCGGGGTGGCAGCTATTGTCACCAATACGGTGGGCAGCACATCTGGTATAGGTGGGGTGGTTGAAGTTGCAGGTGATTGAGTGTCTTCCGCTACAACTTCTTCCGCCAGTTTTCCAGTCGGCTTTTCGAGCGATTTTCTTTCAAGCGTGAGATCTGTATCTTCGTCAGCTAAAAATCTTGGCTCTGCTGAAGAGTCAGGCTCTTTCTCCAACTTGATTTTGTCTGCTTGCAATTGCGCCACCAGCAATATCTGTGGCTCTGGCACACGGGTTGCGGTGATCTCTGCAACCATGACACTCAACGCGGCCACTGTATTATCCAGCATAGCCCCCTGCCTGGAGTTAAGGGAGAATTCGGATTCCATTCTGACCTGCAACCACAACTCTAACGAGTGAGCCAGTTCGGCAATTTGTGGTGCGCCGATGGCATGCGCCACGCCTGCTAAAGTGTGTGCGGCACGCATAAAACCATATTCAATAGTCGGAAGCTGGCTGGTACGCAAAATAGCCAAACATTTCTGCAAGGTTGCGACATGTTGCGCAGCCTCCTCAGTCGAAATTTTAAATAATGTGGGCGACATTCTGACCCCATCAATTACAACTTCATTGTCCCCTTGTGGGGCTTCGGTGTCTGCACCCGTATTAAATGATGATGGTTCTGGTTCAAACCCTGACCATTCGGTTTGCGGCGCAGCAGAAATCGTTGAGGAGGCATCTGATTGAGATACGATTGACTGAAAATTAGCGGGCTGCATTTCCAATGACAGTCCCAAAATTTCATCAGGAAGTTGTCTGGTGCTCTGCACAGATTTTTCCTCACTGCCGATTTTCATATCGGACTCATTGTCCCCTTGTGGGGCTGGGTGAGCATCTATATTCGGTATGGGGAATGGGGATGTACGTGTGGTCAGAAAATTCTCAAGGTCGGTGTCTACAACTGCTTCTGCTGGCGTTGCTGATTCGTTTTCCAAGCCCAACTTTTGCGCTTGTTTCTCAACAGATGACCAAGCTAAAGCCTGGTCATCTGTTGGCACTTGGCCAGCAGCGTGCTCTGGCAAATAGGGCTCGCCAGCCGCGCTTTCAATTTGCTGCGCAGCTTTCAGCAAATCAGCATATTCCACCGTTACAGCCTCACCTTGCATGAGCTGACTTACCCATGGCTGAAATATTTTTCTTGCATCGCCGATTAGTGTTAATAGAATCGGCGTAGCTTGCCTGCCGCTTTCCAACCATTTATTCATTGCGCGTTCTACGCCCCACGCGACTTCGCCAATATCCATCAGCCCGACCATGCGACTGCTGCCTTTTAATGTATGGAAGCCGCGCCGCATCACAGTGAGCGGCTCACGGCTGGCCGGGTGCAATTGACTGATCTCTAAATTAACCCGCAAGGTTTCCAATACTTCCGTGGCCTCTTCCAGGAACACATCCTGCAAATCGTCATCGTCGCTCCATCCTTTTGTCTCAATCTTTGAAGTAGCAGGTGCAGTTGTCGTTGGGGCAGCTTTCTGTGCTGCTAATAATTCACGCAAAGCCTTATCCAGTGGCGCATGATCTGGGGTTTCCCCCTGTGCCAGATTTGCTATATATGTGGATATTGCACCCAGTGAGACGGCGACGGCCAGCATTTCTGCTTGCGTAGGATTGCCGCCTTGCGCATAGCGTGCATTGGCTTGTCCCAAAGATTGCAACAATAGCGAGGCCTGATCCAACGACAGTGCATGGGTAATGCCCAGAACTTGCAGCAGCAATCGCTCAAGTAGCGGTAATTCGCCACGGGTGGCAGGATTGTTAAAAAAGGCACTCAAGCCCTGCTCCACATGTTGTATGTTTCCGAGCAACTCGTTAATGAGGGGGATCATGATTTTGCGGTTTTCCAAACGCAAATTCAGTTCAATAACCTGGGCAAATTTTTCCTGCGTGGTTGGCTCACCCTGTAATACCGCCAGTAAATATTCTTGCAGCAGGCGTACTTGATCGTGAAACTCGCGCCCCAGATGCCCGTAATTTTCAATCCCGTTTTCCAGCAGCAACAAGAACATGGCCATGGCTTGGGAAGCGCGCTGGGTTGCTCCCAGCTCCAATGCCTGTACCGCTATTGCATGAATTTGGTGACACAAATATTGCAGCGTGTTGTTATCCAGCCTATCCGCCATTTCCAGCATACGGTTGCTCTGCGCTATGAAATTGTTGTATTCATCATCTACTTCATATTGCGAGCATTGTTCCCACGTAGCCTGTGCAGCTAATAATTGGAGGCGTAATTGCTCCAGCATTTGCTTCAGCTCGTCAGGAGGCAGTATTGACTCTTCCGGCAAAAATTCATCCAACGCATAGACTTGCTTAATACTATCAACCAGCTCGCTCACGGAATGACTGCGCGCCAGCAGGTACAACATTTCATTTATGATGCTGCGTTCTTCGTTCTTACCGCCGTCGAGCAGAATTTTCATTTGCCGATCTATGCGACTGAGTACCCGTATGGCGTTTAATTCCGGCGGTATTCCGTCAACCAACAAACAGTCCAGCACCCCTGCCGCAATCCACCAGAAAGCGCGCCGTTCATCTTGAGGTAGGCATGCCATCACATTTAAAACTGCTTTACGCATATTCTGCAAAGCGTCATTTGTACCATCTTGACTCAAGTCATTGCGACGCAACCACTGCAACATGGCGAGTTGAAATTGTCCGCGTTCTTTTTTAACGTGCACTGGCAAATCAGGTGTGACGGGAATTCTTACAACAGAGGGAGGTAATTCGATATTCAGATCAGGAAAGAAAAGATCCGCTTCAAATGACATTTCCACGCCACGGGCTTGCTGCAATTCTTGGTAAGGGTGAAACAGGCGCACCGTTGCATTACTGGCTCCATCAATAAGCGCGTCCAGATAATGCGTCAGCGCCAGTAGTGCGCGCTGAATAATTCCGAAATTGGCGGGAGATGGGATGAGCGAACTGGTGGCGAGTGCCTGCAATACTTTTTCAATTTCCGCACAATAAACCGACACGCCATCCATCGCGACCATGCGAAAAACGCCACTGTTGCGATGCATCTCGGTCAGAGCGCGCTCTATGGCTTCATGGTTATCGTCTGGCGCGGCGAAATAAAATGTTAAATCGCGTTCTATCTGCTCCAACGAACTGTTGATGCCAGGCCTTACTGATAGCAGTGCTGTAGGATTAAAAATCATGGCAACTCTATGAAATTTTTTTTAAGGCACATTTCGAGGCTGTTTTGGAAATCACATTTAGCTTGTTGTCAGAGATTAAAATTGGGAATTTAAACCTTAAAGCCTGCAACAGAGGATTTAAGTCCTGTCGCTAAACCTGCCAATTCAGTCACAGATGCAGAGGTACGTTTAGTACCTTCTGATGTTTGCTCAGTAATTTTCAGGATGTCCGCCATGGTAGTTGCAACTTCATGTGCCATATCAGTTTGCACCTGTGTAGAAACCGAAATACTGCCAATCAGGCTGGCTAATTCGCGCGATACTTGCTCAATTTCACGTAGCGATTGTCCCGCTGCGCTGGCCAACTTTGCTCCGTTCACGACACCATTGGTGCTGGTTTCCATCGCAGCAATCGCATTCTGTGTGTCACCCTGAATGGCTTGAACCAAGGTACTGATCTGTTTGGTTGCCTCTGCTGAGCGCTCTGCCAAACGCTGAACTTCCGCCGCCACCACCGAGAATCCACGTCCTGCGTCGCCAGCCGAAGCTGCCTGAATTGCCGCATTCAGTGCCAGTACGTTAGTTTGTTCGGTAATGTCAGCAATCAAATTTACAATTTCGCCAATTTCCTGTGAACTTTCACCCAAACGTTTAATCCGCTTGGAAGTTTCCTGGATTTGTCCGCGAATCTCATCCATACCCGCCACGGTATTTTGTACAGCGCGCGCACCTTCTTCTGTGGCTGCCAATGTTTTTTTCGCTACTTGCAATGACTGTGCTGCACTGGCATCGACCTCTTGAATAGATTTGGTAATCAGCTCTACCGATTGCCCTGCATTGCGAATTTCATTGGATTGTTTTTGTGATGCGATAAGCTGTTCTTTAGCCACGACTTCCGCTGCACCAGTTGCCCGCGCCACCTTATCGGACACATTAGTAATGCCCGTTACCAGCTTGCGCAATTCACTAATCGTGTAATTTACGGAGTCGGCAATCGCACCAGTAATGTCTTCTGACACCGTTGCATGCACAGTCAAATCGCCATCAGCTAACTCTCCCATTTCGTTCATGAGTTTCAAAATCGAATCCTGATTGCTGCGGTTAGCTTTTTCCGCCTCTCGCGTGCGTCGGCGCAAGTCGGTCAAGTAAACAATGGCAAACGCAATAATCAAAACTAGGGTTGCCACCCCGGAAGTGATCACAGCCGTGAATGTCACACGATTTTTCAAAGTGACGGCATAGGCTTCGGTCAAATGCTCAGCCTGCGCTAGCAATAGATCGGTGTTATCT
>JAKFXW010000037.1 GCA_021731185.1 Gallionellaceae bacterium | reverse complement strand
GTCGAAATTAAAGCAACGCTTGCTGACCATGCTACAGTTAACACGAATGCTATCCATCCTGCTGGCTGCTGGAGCAGTCGCCACCACCATCACCCCGCAGACAGTGTTTGCGCAGGAAGCGGTACATGTGATGCCCAGAGTTGATGTAATAGGGTCGGTGGATTCTTTAAAAAATATTCCTGGCTCTGGCGAAATTCTGGAAAAAGAAGCGTTAGAAGCCAGCCGTGTATTTACTGTCAATGAAGCGCTGCGAAAATTTGCTGGCGTGCATACGCGCGATGAAGAAGGATTGGGCTTGCGTCCCAACATTGGTATTCGCGGGCTGAACCCCCTGCGCTCGACCAAGATCACGCTTTTAGAAGACGGCATTCCGCTGTCCTATGCCCCTTATGGCGATAACGCCAGTTACTACCATCCACCGATTGATCGCTATGAGCGCATTGAAGTGCTCAAGGGCGCGGGACAAATTGGCTTTGGCCCGCAAACCATAGGCGGGGTGATTAACTATATTACGCCTATGCCGCCGCAACAATTTGGCGGCGAGGTTTCTGTGATGGGTGGCAACCGGAATTATTTCAACGGCAAAGCACGCTTGGGTGGCAGCGGCATGTTGCTGGATGTCAATAGAAAGCAGAGTGATGGCGCGCGTGATAATACGCATTCCACCTTAAATGATTTGAACTTTAAACAAGTGCTGGGTTTATCCGATAGGCAAGCACTCACTTTGCGCGCCAGCCATCTGATAGAAGACACTCAAAACACCTACAGCGGCATCACCGAGGCCGAGTTTCGCAATTTTGGCGCGCGCTATAACCCGTTTAAAAACGATCAACTTGATACAAAGCGCACAGGCATTTCAACTACGCACGAGATGGATTTGGGTGCGGGAACGCAGCTGCTGACCAATGTGTATTACAGCAAATTTGATCGTGATTGGTGGCGGCAGTCGAGCAGTACAACGGATGGCCAAGCCAGTAATTTTGCTGCTTCCAGACTAGCGGGCAATGCAATCAATGTTGATGCCGGCACTTCAGTGCAAGGACGGTTGCGGAGTTACTACAATTGGGGTGTGGAGCCGCGTCTTAAAATGACCCACGATGTCTTAGGAGCGCGTAGCGAACTAGAAACTGGCATCAAAGTGCATTTTGAGAATCAACAGCGTAAGCAAATCAATGGCACTTCACCCACGGCGCGCACAGGCACAACAGCTGAAAACAATTTGCGGGAGACACGCGCTTACTCGGCTTTTGTGCAGAATCGTATTTTGCTGGGGCAATGGGCGGTTACGCCAGGACTGCGTTATGAAAACATTCGTTCCTTGCGCACAGATCGGCTCGCTGCTGTTACAGGGGAAGATACGCTAGGTCAGTGGATACCCAGCTTGGGTGGCACCTATCAAGCCACGCCGCACACCACTTATTTTGCGGGCGTGCATCGTGGATTTGCGCCGCCCCGCACGGAGGACGTTATTAATGGTGTGGGCACGAGCACAAATGTAGGGCCTGAGCTTTCTGTTAATTGGGAGTTGGGTGTGCGCGCTAAACCGTTGACAGATGCCGACCTTCAAGCAACTTTGTTCCGTAATGATTTCAGCCGTCAGATTGCTGTAGGCTCCATTGCAGGCGGCAATACCCCGCTGGCACAAGGTGAAACGCTGTATCAGGGCGTAGAATTGTCCGGGCGGATAGGTGTTACCGATGAGATTTATGTGCGGGGTGTTTATACCGGCGTTTTGACCGCTGAACAAAAAACGGCATTTCGTCGTGTAGATACCAATGCCATCGTAAATAATGGAGCAGGCGGTAACAGTGAAGCGGGGAATCGTATGCCCTATGCGCCCAAGCATTTGTTGACTGCAGCGATAGGATACAAGTTGGCTAGCGTAGATACGCAATTGGAGGCGGTGCATGTGGGTGAGCAATTCAGTGATTTTGCCAATACCGAAGCGGCATCAGCCAACGGGCAATTAGGTAAAATTGCGGCATACACTATACTTAATGCCACGCTCAACTACCATTTCCAACCACAACAGATCAAACTGTTTGTTGCAGTGAAAAATCTTGCTGACAAGACCTATATCGTGAATCGCACACACGGAATTTTACCCAGTAGTCCACGGTTGGTTCAGGCGGGGATAAATTATTCCTTTTGATGAAAGTGGTTTTGCGTGCAGGTTGAATACGTGTTTTTGTTGCCTGAAATTTCTGAATAAAAAAATTTCAGGCGTTCAATCTATCCAGCAACTCGCGTATTTTAATCGGGTCGTCGGCGCGTAATATTTTTTGTGCGATGGGCATCGTATCCGCCAGATTGGTGTGCAGGATGCGGTGCTTGATGCCGGGTAGTTGTGCGGTGTTCATGGAAAATTGGCGCAAACCAAAACCAAGCAATAAGCGCGTATAGGCTACTTCACCCGCCATTTCACCACACACGGAAATTTCCATCTTAGCCTTGTTGGCCGTGCTGATAATGTGTTCTAACAAATGCAATACCGCAGGGTGCAGTGGGTCGTATAAGTGTGCTACATCTTCATCGGTACGATCTATGGCCAGGGTATATTGAATCAAATCATTTGTACCAACGGAAAGAAAATCCATTTTTTTAGTGAACGCATTTAATGCCAGGGCAGCGGCTGGAATTTCTATCATACCGCCAATTTTCGTGTCGGGATTGTAGGGAATGTGCTCTCGATCCAAACTGGTTTTTACATCTGCAATGAATTTCAGCGTCTGATTAATCTCATTTGTACCGGATAGCATAGGCACTAAAATTTTCATATTGCCGTAAACCGATGCCCGCAACAGTGCACGTAACTGGGTGTGAAATAATGCCGGCTCAGTTAAGCACAAGCGAATTGCACGTAAACCCAAAGCCGGATTGTTGGCTACCCGTTGAGCGCCGTTTATTTGTTTATCTGCACCTAAATCAAAAGTGCGAATGGTGACAGGCTTGCCAGCCATGCCTTTCACTACCGATCTGTATGCTTCAAATTGTTCCTCTTCGTCCGGCAAGTTGTCGCGATTAAGGAACAGAAATTCACTGCGAAACAAACCGATGCCGGTTGCGCCTGTTGCATGTACCTCAGCAAGATCGTGCGGCCATTCAATGTTGGCATGCAGCTCTATGGTTGTACCGTCCTGTGTGATAGCGGGTGTGGATTTGAGCAGGCGAAGCTTTTGCTGCGCTTTTTCCCAATGATTCTGCCGCTGTTTATACTCGGCCAGCGTTTGCTTATCAGGATTAATAATGACTACACCCTGCGTGCCGTCAACAATCAGCAACTCATTTTCCTGAGTAAGCTTGCGTGCCTGATGCAAGCCCATGACGCACGGTTTATTTAACCCTCGCACAATAATCGCAGTGTGCGAAGTGGCTCCACCCAGATCGGTAAGAATGGCAGTAAATTGCTGGGGCCTAAGCTGTATCAGATCTGCCGGACTGATATCATGCGCTATCAAAATCGCACTCACGTTATGTCGGGTAGCGCGTGGTACATGCCCTGATTGCCCGGCCAGAGTTTTGAGTATGCGCTCGACCACTTGCACGACATCGGTTTTTCTGTCACGCAGATAAGCATCTTCAAACGATTCAAATTGCGTCACCAATGCATCCATTTGTACCTTGAGGGCCCACTCGGCATTGCAATGTTCGCGTTCTATCATTTCACGGGGAGCCTGGCTGATGTGCGTATCAGCCAATATCATTAAATGCAGTTCCAGGAAAGAATCAAACTCTGCCGCTGCCTGTACAGGCCGATTATTACGGAGTGCCAGCAATCCTGTGCGCGTACTTTCCAGCGAAGTATCGAAACGTGCCACTTCCTCCACCACCAATTTTTTTGGTAAAACGTAATGTGCCACTTCCAGAGTGGTGTGTGACAGCAGGTGGGCGTGACCAATGGCAATACCACCAGAAACCGGAATGCCGTGTAGCTTTACACTCATTCACCCTCCCCAAAATAATCGTTGATTAACGACAGAATTGCCTGCATTGCCTCGCCCTCTTTTTCACCGCTGGTTTCAATATTGACAGTGCTGCCCTGCGCTGCTGCCAGCATCATGACCCCCATAATACTTTTTGCATTAACCCGTCGCCCTGCGCGCGACATCCAAACTTCACATGGAAAGCGTGCGGCAAGTTGTGTTAATTTGGATGAGGCGCGAGCATGTAAGCCAAGTTTATTGATGATTTTTGCGTCTTGTTGCAGCATGACATTCTCTTAATTCCAGTAACTTATTTTTTGCGTACAGTAAGCATTTTGTTCCGTTCGTTGTGAGCCTGTCGAACGATGAATAAATAATTTGTTCAGTGCTTCTTAAATGAACCAACCAAGTCAAAATTTATTTTGGCAACAGGGTATCAATCGAAATAATGTTTTCACGCCCGCCCGTTAACGCTTTTTGCGTTACTTCAGTCAGCGATTGCTGACAATATCCCAGCACACGCAGCAACATAGGTAAATTTACACCTGTCACGCAGGTTACCTGTCCGGCTTGGCAGAGCTGCTGGGCAATGTTGCACGGGGTGGCACCAAACAAATCCGTAAGTAGCAATACTCCCTCACCTGAATTGAGTTGTGCAATCAATTCGCGACCCGCAACAATTTTTTGTTGCACATTATCGTCAGCCAAAACAGCTATAGATTTAAGATTAGGCGGCGCATCACCCATTACATGCTTGACACAGTCCATCAGGCTGTCACCCAGTCCATTATGAGTGATGAGTAAAATTCCGATCAATTCAGCTTCCTTTTTAAGTGGCTGCCAGTTATGGCACAACTTCAAATTTTGTTTTTGGGTCGGTCAACTCCAGCCGCTGGTGCATGGCAGCAGTTAGATGGACTGTGCCATTGTTATCAACCAGCAACGCGCTTGTTAAATTCATTTGCTTCGCCGCATTGCGCCAATTTTTAACGCCGGAAATAAATAATGGCTTGGAACTGGCATCTGATTTTACCCCTGCATCGGTACCTTGCGTTAGCACTGTCACCGCCTGCACGCCTTGTACAGGCTGTCCATTGCGCGGGTCTATCAAATGACAATAACGTTTATCTCCCAACATGAAATATCGCTGATAATCGCCCGAGGTGCCAATGGCTTCACCATCATTTAATTCCAACGTGGCAATGGGTCCAGGTTTGCGTGGATGTTGGATGCCCACTCGCCAAGCGCGTTCGCCATGTTTACCCAGTGCCAACACATTGCCGCCTATGTTAATAAGCGCGTGGTTGATTCCTTGTTGCTTAAGTATCCGTGCTGCTTGATCCAGCGCGTAACCTTTTGCATAGCCCCCCAGATCAAGCTGTACCGCCTTGTTGCGACTACTCACTTGCGACGCATGCATATTTATATCGCTCATTTGTACCCGTTGCGACACCCATGCCAATAATTTTTTATGGTCGGGCAGCGTGGGCTTTAATTCGTCGTCATGAAAGCCC
>JAKFXW010000036.1 GCA_021731185.1 Gallionellaceae bacterium | reverse complement strand
CGGAGGTCTTGGCGCGGCTTGCGAATTATCCCGATGGAAGGATCGCGGGCAAAGTGGTGGCGGTACTGCAAGGTGAGGCGGGTGGGCGTGTAATGCCTGCCAATACGCTCAAGCTTGATTCACCACTGCGCGTAATGAATTTTCTGGATGTGCTGAATGCGGCTGCAAATATGCTGGTAGAGGGAGTCACACAAAATTCTACTGTTAAACCAAGCGCATCAGCGATGCCGAAAATGTCATCAACCAGTCCATTTTTGACGGCGTTGCATGATGTAGCGCAGCGCACCGAAGGCGTGTTTCAAGTCAACGTTGGTCAGGCAAAAGCCATATTTTTTGTGGCTGAAAAAAGAGTGTTTTTTGAAGACACACTGCTTGATCTCGCTCAGTTAGGGCAAAGCACTTCAACTGCCGCAGTTAATACCACCGCGCTCAACATCAGCGATGCTGAGGCACAGAACGCTATCGTACTTTCTAAGCCGTGGGATGCTTTTTTGTGGATGGCCGGATTGAGTGCTGGCCAAGGTTCTTTACTGCCTTGGCTGGAGGGGGATTGCACCTATCGGTTGCGCCGTTGGCCAGAATCCAGTTTGCTCACGCGTCGTGCGGCACATGTTCGTTTGGCGGCACATTTCTCAAAGGAGTTGGTGACCCCAGTGGCGGTAGCGCATACCTCCAGCTCATCAATAAGTGATGTGGTGGATTTCGTCAATGCATGCAGCTTATGCGGCTACTTGATAGTTGGAAAGCGCATGGTGGCTGAGGTCAGCGCGCCTGCTGTACGCAATGTGGAAGAGAGTGGAGGGAAACGCTCACTGTTTGGAAGAATTCGTTCTAAGTTGGGGTTGTAAATTCCTGAGTACATTTAATCAAGACATGAGCCTTTATTCTAATTCTAATTTAATAATGCCAGATTGTTCCCTCACCTTCGATCCCTCTCCCGGAGGGAGAGGGAAGACAAGCCCTTCTCCCCCCGGGAGAAGGGTCGGGATGAGGGAGCAAGATTGATGGCTTAATAAATTAGAATTGGAATTATAGGCACTGACGGGCACAATTTTTATTGAAATAGGACTGAATCATGGCTGAATATAAAATTTTAATTACTGGCCCCATGGGCGCGGGTAAAACCACGGCGATTGGCACGGTCAGCGAAATTGGCGTGGTCAGCACCGATGTTAAAAATTCTGACATTGTGCAAAGCCAAAAGGCCACCACTACAGTTGCGATGGACTATGGTCAGATTACTTTGGATGGCGGCGATCAATTACGCATTTATGGCACGCCGGGGCAAGAGCGTTTTGACTTCATGTGGAAAATATTGTCACGCGGCGCGCTGGGTTTAATTATTCTGCTGGACAATGCCAGGCCTGCACCTTTGCTGGATTTAAATAAATTCCTCGATGGTTTCGGGCCGTTGATCGCAGAGACGGGTGCGGTGATTGGGGTTAGCAACAAACCGAGCGTGCCTAAAAGCCCCAGCATTGAAGCATATTACGAGGTGATGGCATCGCGCAATATGGTGTTGCCGCTATTTGAGGTGGATGTACGTAAGAAAGACGATGTCCTGTTATTGGTGGATTCATTACTGAGTGTATTGGAGATTAGATAAATTATGAATAGAAAAAAACAACAGGCCGTGGCAGCTGTTTGCCAGGAATACTTGGACAAGTTGCACGCTGATAATAAGGGCATACTGGCTGCATTGATAGCTAGTGCAGATGGATTCAATTTGGCCGCGATTAGGAGTGCGATTGAAGAAGAGCGCTTGGCCGCGATGACCAGCTCTATGCACGCGCTAGGTGCAGAAATTGTTAACGCAGCCAATCTAAAGAAATGCCATGACGTGGTGATTGAGGCGGCTGAAGGCAAGGTATTAATGCTCAACATTCCCAATTCTGAAGATGGCCTGATTATGACTGTGGTGGCTAACGATGCCATGGTATTTGGCCATTTATTATGGGCGTGCCGACAAGCCGCCACGCAGATCAGTGAGAAATTGACAAGCGTAAAATAAAATTTATTATAGTTTTACTATAGAAAGATGAGGTTGTCACACGACACGATATATTGCCGCACATTTTTGATGCTCCCACGCATTACAAAAATTCAGAAAATCAAACCCAATCATTTAATACTGATTTAACCCTTGCGAGGAACGGCGTCATTTCTCGCAATTACACTAATAGACGTGATTTACTTAAAGGAGAGAATGGCATGGCAAATGTAAATGAAAGCTTGGCTGAAGTAATGAAAATTGATGGCGCAACGGGTACTTGCTTGGTTGATGTTGCTAGCGGTATGGTGCTGGGTAAGGTGGGTGGTGGTGGCGTAGATTTAGATTTGGCGGGTGCAGGTAATACCGAAGTAGTGCGTGCCAAATTAAAAGTGATGGCTGCGCTGGGCTTGAAAGACAGCATTGAAGATATTCTGATTACTTTAGGGAACCACTATCATATGATTCGCATGCACAAGACTGCGTTGTTCATTTATGTGATATTGGATAAAAGCAAGTCAAACTTGGCAATGGCGCGGCACAAGCTTTCAGAAATTGAAAAGGGTCTAGCTGTTTAAACTGGAGTAGCTAAATTCTAAAAATTTAAGCACTCAAAAAAGTTTAAGCGCAGTTTTTTGTATTTCCGCATTGCAAATACGCCTCTCGGTTTTAAGCCGTGGGGCGTTTTTGTTTATAAGCACCATATGCTGTATGCGATACGCCTAGGGAAGTTTAACCCCCTTAAATCATCACAGTGGATGCGCGGAGACTTTTGCTATAATCCGCAACAGCTTTTTACCACACAATCTTTGTTGTAGAATAAATCGCAACATAGGAGAACATCATGGGACAAGCACTGCACGCACTCGGCATAGACAATATGAGCGTCGCTGATCGAATCGAACTGGTACAAGACATTTGGGATTCGGTCGCTATTGAAGCGGGGCTATTGCCACCCAGCGCGGCAGAAAAAGCCGAGCTCGACCGTCGCCTTGCTGAGGATGACGCTGCTCCGGGCGAAACAACCGCTTGGGAAACCATTAAGTCTGAAGCACAAACACGCTGGCAACGCTAATGCGCCCGGTTATTTTCCGGTGGCAGGCAAGACGTGAATTTGATGAAGCGGGCGATTGGTATGAGAAAGAGCGCGCTGGGCTAGGGTTGGAATTCCTCGTTGAAATAGAAGGCTTGATCCAGCGCATCGCCAGCAACCCTGAACAATTCCTAATTTTATTTCGTGACGTGCGCAAGGCCGTCGCACGACGATTTCCCTATTGTGTCTATTTTCGAGAGCGGCATCAGAACATTGTTGTGCTGGCCGTATTCCATAGTGCCCGCAATCCGGCGGTGTGGCAGCAACGGACGAAATGAACGATACAAGAAGCAAAGATTAAGCACAGTTTTCTGTATTTCCGCATTGCAAATACGCCTCTCGGTTTTAAGCCGTGGGGCGTTTTTGTTTATAAGCACCGCATGCTGTACGCGATACGTTTAGGGAAGTGTAACCCGTTCAAATTACCGTTCAAATCATCACCGTGGATGCGCGGAGACTTTTGCTATAATCCGCCCCTTTTCTATATTGCCTCGATCTTCAAAATGTTACTCCATGAGTATGCCGATTAAGTTATGACCACTTTGGCCTGGATTATTGCAGCCACCGCATTGGGAGGTGTGTTGAGTGTGTTGTGCGCAGCGGCATTCTCACTGAATGGGCGCACCCATCACTATCTCAATGGTATGGTTAGTTATGCCATAGGTGCGTTGTTGGGCGCTGTGTTTTTGAATATTTTGCCGGAGGCAATGACGCTCACAAAAAATATAACCGCATTAAGCGCAACGGTGCTATTTGGCATTTTGCTATTTTTTGTTTTAGAAAAACTGGTGTTGTGGCGACACTGCCACCATGAGCATTGCGAAGCGCACGAATTATTAGCCTCGGAGAAAACGCACGATCACGGCCGTAGCGGCATGATGATTATGCTGGGTGATACCTTTCATAACTTTGTCGATGGCATCATTATCGCCGCTGCTTTTTTGATTGATGTGCATCTGGGCATGGTCACTGCGCTGGCGATTATCGCGCATGAAGTACCACAGGAAGTAGGTGATTTTGTAATTTTGCTGCATTCTGGATACAGCAAATTGCACGCATTTCAATTGAACATTATTTCAAGTTTTGCTTCGGTGGCGGGCGGGATTTTAGGATATTACACATTACAATCCATGCAGAATTGGATACCAACCTTGCTCGGCTTAGCCGCTGCCAGCATGATTTATGTGGCAGTGGCGGATTTAATTCCGGGTTTGCATAAGCGCGCAAAACTGCAAGATACCCTGCAACAGGTGGTATTAATTGCACTGGGTGTAGGAACCGTGGCACTGGTAGGAACACTCGCGGCACACTAAATAAAAATGCATATTTCATCCCAACTGCTGCGTTGCAAGAAAAAGTTTCTTGCTTACATATAAAGCATATGCGGCGCCGCGAAACTTTTTCCGCGCCTTGCTGACGATTCCGCACGAGCCGTTTTTGCTCGTAGCGGATCGGTGTCCCCTTGTGGGGCATTTGAGCGAACTATGCATTTTGAGAAATGTACTCAGTTAATTAAATTTGAATGTAATGAAGGTTCGTAAATTGAACAAACAAAACACAGCACCTCGCATAGGATTCGTATCACTGGGCTGTCCCAAGGCCACGGTAGATTCCGAGCACATCCTCACACGCTTGCGCGCTGAGGGTTATATTATTTCGCCCAGCTATGCCGATTCAGATTTGGTGGTGGTCAACACCTGCGGTTTTATCGATAGCGCGGTGGAAGAATCGCTGGATGCGATTGGTGAGGCACTGGCTGAAAATGGCAAAGTGGTGGTGACGGGCTGCCTCGGTGCTAAAGGCGACATCGTGAAAAAAACGCACCCCAAGGTGCTGGCAGTAACTGGTCCCCATGCGACCGACGAAGTGATGGCAGCAGTCCATGCTCATCTACCGAGATTGCATGATCCCTATAGTGATTTAGTGCCACCGCAGGGCATACGTTTAACGCCGAAACATTTTGCGTACGTGAAAATTTCAGAAGGCTGTAATCATCGCTGCACCTTTTGTATTATTCCTTCGATGCGCGGAGACTTGGTCAGTCGACCAGTAGGTGATGTCATGCAAGAAGCGCAGAACCTGCTTAACGCGGGGGTGAAAGAGCTGTTGGTTATTTCGCAAGACACCAGCGCGTATGGTGTGGATGTGAAATATCGTACTGGATTTTGGAATGGCAGGCCGCTTAAGACGCGCATGACAGAGCTGGTGCAGGCAATGGGTGAGCTCAGTGTAACGGGCAGTGGTGCGAAAAAGCAGAGCCCGTGGATACGCTTGCATTACGTTTATCCTTATCCGCATGTGGATGAAGTGATCCCGCTCATGGCGGCGGGAAAGATATTGCCGTATCTTGATATTC
>JAKFXW010000006.1 GCA_021731185.1 Gallionellaceae bacterium | reverse complement strand
GCCGGGTCGCGCTAGGGAATAGCCCCCACCCGGCCCGCGCACCGCCAGAACTATGCCTTGCTTACGCAACTTGCCGAACAATTGCTCAAGGTACGCCAGAGAAATGCTCTGCCGCTCACTGATACTTGCTAAAGTGACTGGGCTGGGCGTGGCAGAATCGCTCGACCCTTCACGCATGGCCAGATCAATCATCGCGGTGACGGCAAAACGACCCTTGGTAGTAAGACGCATGATTCCCCCCAAATTCACAACCTGATATTTGTTGCACACAGGATTGTTGCTAAAAATTTTATTACCCGGAAATTAAGCCCAGCGCCAATATGAACACCGGGTTAGGCTCAAATAACTTAGGCTAGGCTAAATAACTTAGGTTGGAATTAAATAACTTTATGGCTCAGATAACTGGAGGGATTCTAGAATACCCGAACGTTTTAGTCAACAATTTTATTCAGGTAATCAGGATCGAATTTATCGGCTGTCGCGCGCGCTTCTTCTACGTCTACACCCATTTTTTCCAACCGTTTGAGGATGAGTTCAATACGTTGATCGACTGCCGCACTGTGTCCCAACAAGCCATGAATCGCCTGTGCCAGCGGATCATTTTGATTGCTGGTGATGCCGTATGCATTAAAGGGAGCAGATTTCCCGTCGGCCTGCTGCGCACCTTTCTGTACATCATCTAAAATACGTGCAGGTATGCCCGCCGCCGTCGCACCTGCGGGTACATCTTTAACTACCACAGCGTTCGAGCCAATTTTCGCCCCGTCACCTATGGTAATCGGCCCCAAAATTTTTGCGCCCGCCCCCACCACCACACCGTTGCCCAGGGTAGGATGCCGCTTACCTTCTTTCCACGACGTACCGCCCAGTGTCACGCCATGATACAGGGTCACATCTTCGCCAATTTCCGCTGTCTCACCAATCACCACGCCCATACCATGATCGATAAAAAACCGGCGTCCAATGGTCGCGCCAGGATGAATTTCTATACCCGTGAAAAATCGCCCTATGTGCGACACAAAACGCGCCAGCCATTTCAAATTCGTTTGCCATAATGAATGTGCCACGCGATGAAAAAGGCGCGCATGAAATCCCGGATAGCACGTCAATACTTCAAACGTGCTGCGTGCGGCCGGGTCACGGGCAAAAACACTGGCAATATCTTCTTTTATTGTGTCAAACATTTTCAGGCTACCTTTAAAATCCAAACTTAGTCGCAATACTGTGTTGCTCTCAAAAAATTCCCCCTTACATATAAGGCATATGCGGCGGTGCAATTTTTTGCTCGCGCCTTGTCTTGCTTAGAATTTTGAATTTTAAGAGGCATCCTTTCCAACTATCTTTCATTCACTTTTTTGTTTTAGCTTTGTGTGATATTGCGTTGTCAACGTCAGAATACCCCGCAATATATTGACCTCTTCCTGCTCCAGACGTGCGCGCGCGTACAGTCTACGCAATTTATACATCAACTTGGTGGATTGTTTGTCGCGCAGGAATCCGATCTCGGTTAATGTATCTTCTAAATGTTTAAAATACCGCTCTACCTGCTCGGCAGGCGCAGGCACTAATTCTGGCGCTGCACGCTTACCCGGTTCAACTGCACCCTTAACAGCAGCCAACCGCAGCTCATAGCCCATCAGCTGCACCGCAGCCGCCAGATTCAGTGAGGAGTATTCCGGGTTCGCCGGAATGCACACCATAAACTGACAGCGTGCCATCTCGTCATTGGTCAGTCCCGACATTTCTGTGCCAAACAATAATGCCACCGGATGTGCTGCCGCCTGCTCCATGATAGTTGACATCGCCACACGCGGCGCAAACACTTCCTGTGAAATATCGCGCACCCGCGCGGACATTCCTGCCACCAGCACTGCCCCGTGCAATGCCTCATCCAGCGAACTGCATATCACCGCATTTTGCAACACATCATCCGCCCCTGCTGCCATTGCTTCGGCCTGGCGATCCGGGAAACGCTGCGGATTGATTAAATATAAATGCGCCAATCCCATGGTCTTCATTGCTCGCGCAGCCGCGCCAATATTGCCTGGATGGGTGGTGTGGCTTAATACAACGCGAATATTATTCAACATAGATTTTTTTTAGTTATTAGTCGATAGTCGATAGTCATTAGTCGTTAATTTTATTAAGACCTCAATTTTGCTCCCTCATCCCAACCCTTCTCCCGGAGGGAGAAGGGCTTTACATCCCTCTCCTTCCGGGAGAGGGAAAGAGGGTGAGGGAACAATTTGGCATTATTAAATGAAATGAGTTAATCGTTAAGTCAAATCCAACTATTAACTACCAACAACTCCCAACTGCTTTTACATTAAAATGCGCCTTCGGAATAATCCGACTGCTCATTAATATTAATAAAGACTCCCTATGCATCCCATGCTAACCATCGCGGTGAAAGCCGCTCGTCGTGCGGGTAACTTAATTCACCGTGCTGCTGATAATCTCGACCATCTCACGGTGACTAAAAAATCTCACTCGGATTATGTCAGCGAAGTCGATCGCACCGCCGAACAAGCCATCATCACCACTTTGCTGGATGCCTACCCCAGCCACGCAATTCTAGCAGAAGAGAGCGGCGCTCAAGGTAACTCGGAATATGTCTGGATCATCGACCCGCTCGATGGCACCACTAATTTTCTGCATGGCTTCCAGCAATACGCCGTGTCCATCGCCCTGCTGCACAACAATGTGCTGACGCAAGCGGTCATCTACGATCCCACCAAAAATGATTTGTTTACAGCTTCGCGCGGACGCGGGGCATACCTGAACGATCACCGCCTGCGCGTCAGCAAACGAACTGAGTTATCAGATTGCCTGATCGGCACGGGCTTCCCTTATACCAACTTTGAACATATGGATGCCTACATGGGCATCCTGCGCGACATGATGAAAAAAACCTCCGGCCTGCGTCGACCCGGCTCGGCCGCACTGGACCTGGCTTACACCGCCGCTGGACGCTATGATGGATTTTTTGAAACCGGACTCAAGCCGTGGGACATCGCTGCTGGTTGTTTGCTCATCACCGAAGCGGGCGGATTAGTAGGGGATTTACAAGGCAATGGCAGTTACTTACAATCCGGACACATCTGCGCGGGTAACCCCAAAATATTTTCCCAAATGTTACAAATCATCGCGCCGCATCTTACGGACAAATTAAAAACAGTTAAGTAATTATCAGGCGGCCAAACATAGCTATGACCAAACATCCCACAAGGGGACAATGTAGCTATAGAAATAACTGCTATTATCTTTTGCCACAATTTAATATCACAGGAGGTTAGCGTCATGCTGCAAGCACCGTCTATGCACCGAAAATTTCACCTAAAATTTCTTGGTCAAACAGCGTTTCCGGGACGAAAACTCCAAGCAACATCATCAGTTATTCTGCTTGCATTAACTTCAGCATTCGTACTGTCGAATAGTGTCCTTGCTGCTACGCCTGAACCAGCAACCCTGCCCAATATCGTTACACCATCCGGCACGCCTACGCCACCTACTGAAACTACACCGTCTGGCAGAATAACCACGGCAGATAGAATGAAAGCGTTGCTCGGACAAGGCAAAGCCGCCAAAGCCTACGCATTGGGACTGCAGTTTGCCGATGAATTCGGCGACCCAGCCTTTGATTTCTATTTTGGTGTGGCGGCACTGGATTCCGGCCATGCGGCCGAAGGCGTGTTAGCGCTGGAAAGATACGTTCTCAATTTCCCCGACAGCACCCATGCCCACCTGGAATTGGCACGTGGCTACTTCATTTTGGGTGAAGACAATCGCGCACGGGAAGAATTTAACGCCATTCTAAAAACCAGTCCTCCGCCCACTGTGCGGGCTAATATCACGCGCTTCCTGGATGCCATTCGCGCGCGCGAATCACGCTTCAAAACTACGGCTGGTGCTTATGCGGAAGCAGGGTTGGGCTACGACACCAACGTGAATGGCGGCGTGGACAATGCAGAAATCGTTCTGCCCGTGTTTGGTCAAACCACCCTCAGCACGGGCGTTAAAGCTGACGATAGCTTTAGTCATCTGGCTGCTGGCGGACAAGTCACTCACCCGTTGGCACCGGGCATGTCGTTGTTTGGCGCGGCCAACATCGACACCCGCAGGTATTTTAAGGAAGACATATTCAACCAACTCAACCTATCAGGCTCGGGCGGACTCTCTCATTTGATGGGAAAAAGCCTCTTTCGTGGCAGCATGACCTACGCTACAACGAATATTGATAATAAATCTTTTCGAGACGTGATCGGCGCGGGCGGCGAGTGGAATTATCAATTGGACGAATTGCAAGCACTCAATGCTGGCGCGCAATATGCACAATTAAAATACGCTGAAGCCAATCAAGTACGTAACTCCAATTATATGGCACTGACGATGGGCTATCGCAAAGCGTTTGTCAGTAATTTTCAACCACTACTGCACGGTACGTTCACTCTGGCGCAGGAGATTAACGACAATCCGCTGGGCATAGTACGCGACGATCTCAGCCGTGATATTTATGGCTTACGCCTTGGTATCAGCGCGACTCCGGCTCCCAAATGGTCGCTCAACTCAGGCATCAGTTATCAAAACAGTGCATATCAGGACGTGGATATTTTGCTCATCAAGCGTGAGGATAATTTTTTATCATTTGATGCCGCACTCAGCTACGCCATTACCAAAAAACTAGTAGTCAAGAGCGAATTATTGGTGGCGAACAACGCTTCCAATAATCCGCTAAACCAGTATCAGCGTGAAAGCCTCATCTTCAAAGTCCGTTACGAATTTCAATAGGAGACCAACATGAAAAATATCGGCATGAAAACAACTTTCATTTCGCGTACCCACATTTCGCGTACCCAGATAGCCGCTCTGCTGATTTTTCTAAGCATTTCGGCCACCCCCGCCTATGCCGCTGTAGTTGGGCGCGTATTGGTCTCAGCCGGGGATTCTGTTGCGATACGCAACGGACAAGAAGTGCGGCTGCACTTCGGCTCGCAAATTGAAGACAAAGACACACTACGCACCAGTGCAGCAGGCTCGCTGCAAGTGCGCTTTACCGACCGGAGCATTGTGGCACTACGCGAGAAAAGCACGTTCAAACTGGAACAATATGCTTTTTCTAAAGAAACTGGGGGAGTACAAACAGCCGTGTTTAACCTCATCAAAGGTGGCTTCCGCACCATTACCGGCCTGATCGGTAAATCCAATCAAAAAAGTTACTCGGTTAAAACGGCTGCTGCCACCATCGGCATACGCGGTACCCACTACGCCTTGCGTGTATGCGAAGACGATTGCAAAAACACGGATGGCTCAAATGCCGAAGATGGGGTGTACGGCAGTGTCTTGAGCGCGTCCGACAAAGACAGCCGCCTCATCATTAACAATAATTCTGGCGAAAAAGAGTTCGGCAGAGACGAACATTTCTATGTGAAAGATGAAAAAGCTGCGCCACAAACCTTACTC